>JBPCXC010000026.1:0-8155 GCA_051008875.1 bacterium | reverse complement strand
GCGCCGACCAGCGCGACCGGCGCCTTGACGCCGAGCGCGGCGTTGGCGGCGCCGCAGACGATGGCGAGCGCGCCGTCGCCGACGCCGACTTCGCACACCGACAATCTCGGCGCGCGCGGATGCGGCGCGCGGGCGATGATCTCGCCGACCACGACGCGCGCGTCCAACTCAGGCGCCGCCGGCGCGATCGATTCGACCTCCAGCCCGCCGAGCGTCAACCGCTGCGCCAACGCGCGCGCGTCCAAGTCGGTCGCAACCCATTCGCGCAGCCAAGCACAACTGACTAGCATGGCGAACGATCCACGATTGGACGCGCGATTGAATGCGTGATTGAACACATAATTGAACGCGCGATTGAACTCGCGGTCGAGCACACGATTTGACGCGCGGTTGGATTCACGGTCGCGGTCGCGCGCGAATGCGAAGGATGAATTGCCATGTCGCGGCCGCCGTTAGAACTGGCGCAGGAACGCCAAGTCATTGTCGAACAGCAGCCGTAAATCGTCGATGCCGTAGCGCAGCATCGCGAAACGCTCGACCCCGAGGCCGAACGCATAGCCGCTGAACTTGCGCGGGTCGACGCCGCCGTGGCGCAGCACTTCGGGATGCACCATGCCGCTGCCGAGCACCTCCAGCCAGCCGGTGCGTTGGCACACGCGGCAGCCGCATCCGCGGCAGAACACGCAGGCGATGTCCACTTCCGCCGACGGCTCGGTGAACGGGAAATACGACGGGCGGAAGCGCACCCCCAAGTCGGTCTCGAGGAACTCCCGCACGAAATGAATCAGGATGCCCTTGAGGTCGGCGAAGGTGATGTCGCGATCGATCGCCAGCCCTTCGAGTTGATGGAACATCGGCGTGTGGGTCACATCCGAATCGCAGCGATACACCCGCCCCGGCGCGATCACCTTCAGCGGCGGCGCGTGATCGCGCATGTAGCGGATCTGCACCGGCGAAGTGTGGGTGCGCAGCAGCGCGCCGCGATCGAGATAGAAGGTGTCGTGCATCGCCCGCGCCGGATGGTCGGCGGGGATGTTGAGCGCCTCGAAGTTGTGATACTCGTCCTCGATCTCCGGACCGGTGGCGACATCGAAGCCGAGGCGGTCGAAGATCGCCTCCATGCGCTGCAGCGTGCGGCTGACCGGATGCAGCGCGCCGGCGCCCTGCCCGCGCCCCGGCTGGGTCACGTCGATCCGCTCGCGCCGCAGTTTCGCCTCCGCCGCATCCGCGTCCAACGCGCCGCGACGCGCCTCCAAGGCTTGCTGAATCTCGTCCTTGACGCGATGCACCTCGCCGCCGAACGCCGCACGCCGCGCCGCCGGCAGCGCGCCGATGCGCTTGAGTTGCGCGGTGATCTCGCCCTTCTTGCCGAGATAGCGCACCTTGATCGCCTCCAACGCCGCCGGCGAATCCGCATCGGCGACCGCGCGCTCGGCGGCGGCTTGGATCGCGGCGAGCGAGTCGGTGGAATGCGTCACCACTTAAACACGCGACGCGTTCGTCGCTTTAAACTTCGTCACCGCCACCATCACCGTCACCGTCATCGTCATCCCACCGTTATTCCCGCAGTCTTTAAGCGGGAAAAAATCGCCGGGAGCGATTTTTCGCGAGCGTAGCGAGCCCGCAGGGCGAGTATCAGGATGATACGAGCAATCTCTTTTGCTTTTCGGCGCATTGCGCCAGCGTGAAAAGAGTCGGCGCGCCGGCGCCGTCGTCACCGTCGCCGCATTGCATCGGCGGCGAATGTCGCACGCGGCGATCAGGTCGCCAGCGCCGCTTTGGCGCGTTCGGCGAGGCTGGCGAAGGCTGGCTTGTCGTTGACCGCGAGGTCGGCGAGGATTTTGCGGTCGAGTTCGATCTCGGCTTTGGCGAGGCCGTTAATCAGGCGGCTGTAGTTGAGGCCGTGCGCGCGCGCGGCGGCGTTGATGCGGACGATCCATAGCGCGCGGAAATCGCGCTTGCGTTGGCGGCGGTCGCGGTAGGCGTATTGCGCGGCGCGCTGCACCGCTTGCTTGGCGACCTTGAAGGTGCGGCTGCGCGCGCCGCGATAGCCTTTGGCGCGCTGCAGCACTTTTTTGTGGCGTGCCTTGGCGGCGACGCTTCGGTTGGCGCGGGGCATGACGGGCTCCTGATCGGGTGGCTTCGGCGGGCGGCTAACTGTACGGCAACAACCGCCGCACCGACGCGCGGTCGGCGGAGGCGATCAAGTCGGGCGCGCGCAAATGACGCTTGCGCTTCGACGACTTCTTGGTGAGGATGTGGTGCAGGTGCGACTGCGCGCGCTTGAACTTGCCGCTGGCGGTGCGCGCGAAACGTTTCGCCGCGCCGCGATTGGTCTTCATCTTTGGCATCTCTTGACTCCGCTTGTGGCCGCCTCGCGACCGGGTTAATCTGTCATCGCCGACGCGCTTCGCGCCGCGATTCTCTCATCGGCATTCACGCCGACATTCGCGCAAACCGCGCGCGACCGCTATCGCCTCGGCGCGAGCACCATCACCATCTGCCTGCCCTCCATGGTGGCGACCTGCTCCACCATCGCGATCTCGGCGAGGTCGTGCTCGACCTTCTGCAACTTCTCCAGCCCGAGTTCCTTGTGCGCCATCTCGCGCCCGCGGAACCGCATGGTCACCTTCGCCTTGTTGCCGGCCTCCAAGAACCGCGTCAGGTTGCGCAACTTGACCGCGTAGTCGCCGATGTCGGTGCCGGGGCGGAACTTGACCTCCTTCACCGTGATCTGCTTCTGCTTCTTCTTCGCCTCGTGGCGCTTCTTGCTGGCGTTGTACAGGAACTTGCCGTAGTCCATGATGCGACAAACCGGCGGCTCGGCGCGCGGCGAAATCTCGACTAGGTCGTAGCCAGCCTGCTGCGCGCTCTCCAACGCCTCGGCGAGCGGCAGAATGCCGACTTGCTCGCCGTCGAAGCCGATCACGCGGATCGGATCGCTGCTGATGTGCTGGTTGATGCGTTGCTGTTTTACTTTGGCTATAGGATCAGTCCTCGTTCGGTCATCTATGGAATCAATCGATCAATCAATCATAACCGACGGCGCCGACGGCGCAAGCGACCGCGATCGATTCCAGTCTGCGAATTCGTTCGGTTTCATTCGGCTTCGTTCAAGTTCGATTTGCTCGACACTTGCTCGGCGAGCATGTCGGCGAACCGCTCGACCGGCATCGGACCCAAGTCCTCGCCGCCGCGGGTTCGCACCGCGATCGCGCCGTCGCGCGCCTCGCGCTCGCCGACCACCAGCAAATACGGCACGCGCTGCAAAGTGTGGCTGCGGATTTTATAGCCGATTTTCTCGTTTCTCAAGTCGGATTCGACTCGAAATCCATTCCTTTTCAGGGTTTTTTCGACTTTTCGGGCGTATTCCGCCTGCGCGTCGGTGATGTTCAGCAGCACGCCCTGCAGCGGCGCCAGCCACGGCGGGAACTTGCCCTCGTGCTGCTCGATCAGGATGCCGATGAAGCGCTCGAACGAGCCGAGCAAGGCGCGGTGCAGCATCACCGGCACGCGCTTGGCGCCGTCCTCGGCGATGTAGTGCGCGCCGAGCCGGCCGGGCATCGAGAAGTCCACCTGCATGGTGCCGCATTGCCACACCCGACCGAGCACGTCGCGCAGCGAGAACTCGATCTTCGGTCCGTAGAACGCGCCCTCGCCGGGCAACTCGTCGAAGTCCAGTCCTTTGGCGCGCAACGCCTGCGCCAGCGCCGCCTCGGACTTGTCCCAGTCGGCGTCGCTGCCGACGCGGCTGCTCGGGCGCAGCGCGAGGCGATACAGCACTTGGTCGAATCCTAAGTCGCGATAGACCGCGTGCAGGAAGTCGATGAACGCCGCGACCTCGTCTTGGATCTGCGCTTCGGTGCAGAAGATGTGGCCGTCGTCCTGCACGAAGCCGCGCACGCGCATCAAGCCGTGCAGCGCGCCGGACAACTCGTTGCGGTGGCAACTGCCGAACTCGGCGAAGCGCAGCGGCAAGTCGCGGTAACTGCGCAGCCCTTGGTTGAACACTTGAACATGGCACGGGCAGTTCATCGGCTTGAGCGCGAACTGCCGCCCCTCGGACTCGACCGCGAACATGTCCTCGCCGAACTTGTCGGCGTGGCCGGAGCGCTGCCACAGCGAGAGATCGACCACTTCGGGGGTGTTGATCTCGCGGTATCCGCGGCGGTCTTGCTGCGCGCGCATGTACTGCCGCAGGGTCTGGTACAACGCCCAGCCGCGCGCGTGCCAGAACACCATGCCCGGCGCCTCCTCCTGCATGTGGAACAAGTCCAGTTGCCGGCCGATGCGGCGATGGTCGCGGCGCTCGGCTTCGGCGAGTTGAGTCAGATGCGCCTTCAGCCGCTTGTTGTCGGGCCACGCGGTGCCGTAGATGCGCTGCAACATCTTGTTGCGATTGTCGCCGCGCCAATACGCGCCGGACACGCGCATCAACTTGAAGAACTTGCACTGCCCGATCGTCGGCACGTGCGGACCGCGGCACATGTCGATGTATTCCTGATGGTGATACAGCCCGGGGCGATCGTCGCGGGCGATGTTGTGTTCGAGGATCTCCAGTTTATACGGCTCGTCGCGCTCGGCGAAAGTTTGGTGCGCTTCCTCCCACGACACCTTGCGCTTGACCACCGCGTAGTCGGTCGCCGCCAACTTAGCCATGCGTTGCTCGATCGCGCGCAGGTCGTCGTCGGTGATGCGGTGGTCGAGATCGATGTCGTAGTAGAACCCGCTCTCGATCACCGGGCCGATCGCCATCTTGCACTGCGGCCACAACTGCTTCAGCGCGTGGCCGAGCAGATGCGCGCAGGAATGGCGCACCACGGCGAGCCCATCGTCGTCGGCGGCGGTGAGGATGGTGAGGTCGGCGTCGTCGGCGATCAAGTCGCCGGCGTCCAGCAGCGCGCCGTTGGATTCGCCGGGCTTGCCGGCGACTCTTCCGGCGACGGCGGCTTTGGCCAGCCCGGGACCGATCGACTGCGCCACTTCGGCGACGCTGACCGGCTGGTCGAAACGGCGCTTCGAGCCGTCGGGAAGGGTGATTTCAGGCATGGTCGTTTCAGTGGCGCCCGCCACGAAGGGGCGCGTGGGTTGGACCGCGCCGGTCGACATCGGCATCGGCATCGGCGCGGGCGCGGGCGTGGTAGGCGCGAGCGGATTCGAACCACTGACCCCCACCATGTCAAGGTGGTGCTCTAACCAACTGAGCTACGCGCCTGCCGCGGGGCGCGAGTGTACCCAACGCGCCGGCGCAATTCAATCGCCGACGCCGCCGCGGACGCGCCAGCCGCGGGGCT
The DNA here is from genome assembly GCA_051008875.1 of bacterium. Lineage (GTDB taxonomy): Bacteria > Pseudomonadota > Gammaproteobacteria > Arenicellales > Poriferihabitantaceae > JAHRAW01. The sequence goes on along the minus strand of JBPCXC010000026.1, from coordinate 2,861 downwards.
TGCGGGCGAGCGGCGGCGCGGCGCGCGAAAGGGTTGCATCGGCGATTCGCGCCTGTTATAGTGTGCTGGTCTGCGCGTGGATTGCCTCGCAGCGTTGCCGATGTCGGCGGCGCGGTCGGCGAAATGCCGGGAATCGGGGAAATCCGGGGCGGACTGAGTGAAAAGTTAACCGGCGGCCATGGTCGCCACATTGGGCGGAGGCGCCCGATGAGAGAGAAGGCTCGCGCGGCGGACCGCGACGACCAGCGACGCTCTACGATGATCGCCGGTCGTCGCATATCGCCGTCGCGAATGCCGCCGATCAATCTGTGAAGTTCGCAGAGTCTGCGAAGTTTATTACGTTCGCGGAAACGATCGTAGCCGAACATTGCGTTCATCGGCGAACGGACTGCCAGTCGCGGCCAGCGCAAATCACGGCCGACCCGCGGAGTATCCGCCGGCACCTTCGCCCGAATGCTTGATGCCAGAATGAAATCAACCGAACCCGCCCACCCGAAACGCATGCCGTCCGACTCGATGCTGATTGCATCCGCGTTGGTTGTGCTGTTTGCGATGGCGGCGTTGGCTTCGGCGCTGACTTTCGCATTGGATCGCGCGGCGACATCGCGCGGCCGCCGCGGTTTGTCCCGCGGTTTGTCAGTGATCAGCGCGGACAAGACATCGTCCGCGACATTCGGCTTGCGCTTCGTCGGTTTGCGCTGCGTCGGCTTATGCCGATTCGGCTTGCGCTTAGTTGTTCGCGCCGAACCGATTGCGCCGATGCCTTCGCCGGGCTGACCCCCGGCCGACGGTCTGCCGCCGCTCTCCTCGCTACGCCTCCGATTGGATTTTCGTCCGTCCGCGCCACCACTCGGCGCAGGCGGCATCAAGACGCTTGTTCGGCGCGCGCGATGCGCGCGCCCGAGGCGCCCGGAGAAATTGCAATGAAGAGAATGCTGTTCAACGCGACCCACTTGGAAGAGTTGCGCGTCGCCATCGTCGATGGTCAGAAACTGATCGACCTAGACCTTGAATCCGCGATCCGCGCGGAGAAGAAAGGCAACATCTACAAAGCCGTGGTGACCAAGGTCGAGCCCGGCTTGGAGGCGGCGTTCGTGGACTACGGCGCCGACCGCCAGGGCTTCTTGCCGCTCAAGGAAATCTACCGCGGCTATTTCAACCAGCACGATTCGAAGACGCCGATCTCCGGCGTCAAGATCGCGCAGGAGATCCGCGAGGGCCAGCAGATGGTGGTGCAGGTCAACAAGGACGAGCGCGGCGGCAAGGGCGCGGCACTGACCACCTTCATCAGCCTCGCCGGGCGCTTCCTGGTGCTGATGCCGAACAACCCCAAGGGCGGCGGCGTGTCGCGGCGGGTCTCGGGCGAGGAGCGGATGGACTTGCGCCAGGTGCTGGCGAATCTCGACGTCGGCGACCAGCACGCGCTGATCGCCCGCACCGCCGGCATCGGAAGATCGCGCGAGGAGTTGCAGTGGGACTTGGACTTCCTGTTGAAACTGTGGAAGACGATCGACGACGCCGTCGCCGAGTTGAAGGCGCCGCGGCTGATCTATCAAGAGAGCAACCTGATCGTGCGCTCGATCCGCGACCATCTGGCGGCGGACATCGGCGAAGTCATCGTCGACGACCGCGAGATCCACGAGCGCGCCAAGAGATTCATGGAGCAGGTGATGCCGCACAACCTGCCGAAACTGAAATACTACGACGACAACGTGCCGCTGTTCTCGAGATTCCAGATCGAGCGGCAGATCGAATCGGCGTTCAACCGCGAGGTCAACCTGCCATCCGGCGGCGCGCTGGTGATCGATCACACCGAGGCGTTGATCTCGATCGACGTCAACTCGGCGCGCGCCACCCGCGGCGCCGACATCGAGGAGACCGCGCTGCAGACCAACCTCGAGGCGGCCGACGAGATCGCGCGCCAACTCCGCATCCGCGACTTGGGCGGACTGGTGGTGATCGACTTGATCGACATGACCGTCGGGCGCAACCAGCGCGCGGTCGAGGCGCGGCTGAAGGACGCGCTCAATCCCGATCGCGCGCGCGTGCAAGTCGGCAAGATCTCGCGCTTCGGCCTGCTCGAGATGTCGCGCCAACGCCTGAGATCATCGATCAGCGACGCCAACTATCTCGCCTGTCCGCGATGCGACGGCACCGGCACGATCCGCAGCGTGGTGTCGTCCTCGCTCAGCCTGCTGCGGCTGATCGAAGAGCGCGCGCTGAAGGAGAACACCGAGGCGATCCAAGTCATCCTGCCGCTCGACATGGCGACCTATCTGCTCAACGAGAAACGCCACGAGGTCAATCAACTCGAGTCGCGGCTGGCGTCGCGCATCATCATCATCCCGTCCGACGAACTCGCCAGCCCGCACTTCCAGATCAAGCGCCTGCGCAGCGACGAGATGGAGGCGCTCGCCAACACGCCGAGTTATCGCCAGCGCGTTGACTTGGGCGAGAAGGACGAGAGTCTGCCGCTGACGCCGAAGGTCGCGCCGACCGAGAAGCCGCATGTGCAACTCGATCAAATCGAGCACGAAGCCGCCCCGCCGCAAAAACCCGCCAAGCCGCGCCGCGCGCAAACCGCACGCAAACCGCGACCGCGCGGTGGTGCGCCGACGCCGAATGTCGAACGCCAAGACGAGTCGAAAAGCGGCTTGCTCAACCGACTGTGGAAAGCGATCACGCCGACGAAGGATGACGCGACGACAACCGCGACCGCGCGCGCGACCGGCGACGGCAGAGTCGGTGACGGCAGGGCGAGCGACGGCAGAGGTGGCGACGGCAGAGCGCCCAAAGGCGCCGGTCAAGGCGGCAACCGACGCGCGCCGCAACCGCGACGCGACCGCGGCGGCCAGCAACGC
>JBPCXC010000025.1:0-2451 GCA_051008875.1 bacterium | reverse complement strand
GGCGCGCCGTTCGCCGGCGTGGTCGCCGACGACGGCGCGCGTCATCACTTGCGCGTGCTGCGCCATCTCGACGGACGACTGCTCGCCGCGGTCAGTCCGCATACGCCGGAGTTGCTCGAGAGCCTCGGCGAGCGCGTCGCGCGACTCGACCGCGCGCTCAACGATCCGCGACATCCATTGCCCGACGCCGATGCCGCGTTGGCGCGTCCATTGTTATGGCAACCGCATCGCGCCGATCAAGTCATCGAGCGTTTCGCGCCGCTGCTCGAGTCGAACGAGCAACGCGACTTGGTCGCTTATTTCGCCGAGTTGTTCCGCGCCGATGCGTTGTCGGCGCAAGCGCGACTGCGCCGCGGCGTGATCCACAACGACGCCAACGACCGCAACGTCCTGGTCGGCGGCGACGGCGCGTGGACGAAGCGCGTGACCGGCTTGATTGATTTCGGCGACATGACTCAATCGTGGCTCGCCGCCGACCCGGCGATCGCCGCCGCGTACGCGATGCTCGGCAAGGCGCGTCCGCTCGACGCCGCGTGCGCGGTGATCCGCGGCTATCACCGCCATCATCCGCTGCGCGACGACGAGATCGCCGCGCTGTTCGCGCTGATGTGCGCGCGGCTGTGCCTCAGCGTTTGCATTTGCGCGCATCAACGCGCGCTCGCGCCGCACAACGAATACCTGCGCGTCAGCGAGCGTCCAGCGTGGGATGCGTTGCAACGATTGTGCTCGTTCGCGCCGCCGTTCGTCCACTTCCTGCTGCGCGATGCTTGCGACTTGGCGCCGGTGCCGCGCTCACCGTCGCTGGTCGCCGCATTGCGCGCGCATCGTCGTCGCGCGTCGTTCGCGTCGGTGATTGATGTTGATCTCGCCGCCGACCCGCTGCTGATTCTCGACGCCAGCGTGTCGAGCCCCGACCTCGGCGCGCCCGGCGCGGCGGGCGAGGGCGACGCGGCGATGCAGGCGCGTTTGCTGCAGCGCGCGATCGACGACAGCGGTTGCCGCGCCGCGGTCGGACGCTACGACGAGCATCGCTTGATCTACGCCGACGACGCGTTCAAGGAGCCGAGCGGCCATCGCCGCACCTTGCATCTCGGCATCGACTGGTTCCTGCGCGCCGGCGCGCCGGTGTTCGCGCCGCTCGACGGCGTGTTGCATTCGGCCGCCGACCACGCCGCCGCGTTCGACTACGGCGGCGTGTTGATCGTCGCGCATCGCATCGAACGCGCCGACGGCGACGACGACGCGATCGTGTTCCACACCTTATACGGCCACCTCGCGCCGGCGTCGCTGCGGCGATGGCGCGCCGGCGATGCGGTCGCCGCCGGGCAAGAGATCGCGCGCCTCGGCGACATCCATGAGAACGGCGGCTGGCCGCCGCATCTGCATTTCCAACTCATCGCCGATTTAGCAGAGCATCCGCTGCGACCGAGATGCGACACCTTCGTCGGCGTCGGCACGCATCAGCATCGCGCGGTGTGGCGCAGTCTGTGTCCCGATCCGAATCTGCTGCTCGGCATTCCGCCGCATCGACTCGAGCCGAGCGCGCGCTCCTATGCGTCGGTGCTGCACGCGCGCCGGCGCGATGTTGCGCCGTCGCTGCGACTGTCGCATCGCGCGCCGATCGAACTCGCGCGCGGCGCGATGCAATACCTGTTCGACACCGCCGGTCGGCGTTATCTCGACGCGGTCAACAACGTGCAGCAAGTCGGGCATTGCCATCCGCGCGTGGTCGCCGCCGAGCGTCGTCAATGCGGCGTGCTCAACATCAACACGCGCTACTTGCACGCGGCGATGGCCGACTACACCGAGCGCTTGCTGCGAACTTTTCCGCCGGAGTTGTGCGTGTGCTATCTGGTGTGCAGCGGCAGCGAAGCCAACGACTTGGCGTTGCGCTTGGCGCGCGCTTACACTGGACGGCGCGGCGTGGTCGCGATCGATCACGCTTATCACGGCAACCTCGGCGCGTTGATCGACGTAAGTCCTTACAAGCACGACGGCGTCGGCGGCGACGGCGCGCCGGCGCATGTGCAAGTCGCGGCGATGCCGGATGTCTATCGCGGCGGATTCGATTCGCCGCGCGATATTGTTGCGCGATGCGGCGACGATGTCGCGCGCGCGTTGCGCGATGCGGCACGCGACGGCGCATCCGGCGCGGCGGCGTTCATCGCCGAGTCGGCGCTCGGCTGCGGCGGCCAGATCGTGCTGCCGGACGGCTACCTGCGAGTCGCGTACGCGCATGCTCGCGCCGCTGGCGCGGTCTGCATCGCCGATGAAGTGCAAGTCGGATTCGGTCGCGTCGGCAGTCATTTTTGGGGCTTCCAAACGCAGCACGTGACGCCCGACATCGTCACCCTCGGCAAGCCGATCGGCAACGGCTATCCGCTCGGCGCGGTGATCACCACCCGCGAGATCGCCGCGCGCTTCGACAACGGCATGGAATACTTCAACACC
>JBPCXC010000024.1:0-9379 GCA_051008875.1 bacterium | reverse complement strand
GAAGGCGCGCCGCCAACTTCGCCAGCGTGGGGGTCTTGCCGACGCCGTGGACACCGACCATCAGAATCACGAACGGCATTTGCGCGCGATCGACCTCCAGCGGTCGCGCGCAGGGCGCGAGGATCTCGCCGATCTCGGCGCGCAACGCGCCGATCCATTCGTCCGCCGAGCGCACGTTGGCGCGGTCGCGCAAGCGGTTTATAATCCGCGCGCTCGCCTCGACGCCGACGTCCGCCAGCAGCAGTTGATCGTGCAGCGCATCGAGCGTGTCCGCATCGAGCGCGCCGCCGCCGAACAGTCCGCCGAGCGCGCGCCCGAGATTGCGTCGCGTCTTGGCGAGACGCGCGAGCAGTCCGCCCGGCGCGTCGTCGCGCGCCGTCGAGTCGGCGACCGCGTCGCGTTGCTCGGAGCGATCCGCGTCGTTCATCCGCCGTTCATATCGTGTGTCCGTCGTGCTGTCACGCTCATCGCAAGTCATCTTAAAAACGCTTATGGTATCACTTATGGTGTTATCACTCGCCGCAACGTCATCTCTCGCCGCGCATCGGCGATGAGCGCGCGCGGACAGTTGCGCATCATCGGCGGACGTTGGCGAAGTCGGCGGCTGCGTTGCGCCGACGCGCCCGGCTTGCGGCCGTCGGCGGACGCGGTGCGCGAGACCTTGTTCAACTGGCTGCCGCATAGTTTGCGCGGCCAAGTTTGCCTCGACCTGTTCGCCGGCAGTGGCGCGCTCGGCTTCGAAGCCGCTTCGCGCGATGCGGCGCGCGTGGTCATGGTCGAGTCCAACCGCGTCGCCGCGGCGCAACTGCGCGCCAACCGCGATCAACTCGGCGCGCACGACGACGCGATTGAAATCATCGCGCTGACCGCGCAAAATTTTCTGCGACGCCACTGCGCCGAACGCGGCGCCAAACGCGGCTTCGACTTGGTCTTCCTCGACCCGCCGTTCGACGGCGACGCGCTCGCGCCGGCGTGCCGCGACCTGCAACGGCGCGGGCTGCTCAATCCGGACGCGCTGGTCTATATCGAATCGCCGCACGCCGCGAACACCCCCTTACCAATTCCCGCCGCTTGGCATATCATTCGGCACAAGCGCTGCGGGCGGGTGCGGGCGACCTTGCTGCGCGCCGACGCCGAACCATTGCGCGATGCGTCGCGCGCGCAGTCCATCTCAACCAGCGAGCAGTCAGCATGAACAAAACCGCGGTCTATCCCGGCACCTTCGACCCGATCACCAACGGCCACGCCGACTTGGTGATGCGCGCCGGGCGGATGTTCGGCCGCATCATCCTCGCGATCGCCGACAACGCCGAGAAGCGCCCGCTGTTCGACTTGCCCGAGCGCGTCGCGCTCGCCGAGCGCGCGTTGCGCGGCATCGACAATGTCGAGGTGGTCGGTTTCTCCGGACTGCTGATCGACTTCGCCCGCGACGCCGGCGCCGCGGTCATCCTGCGCGGCCTACGCGCGGTGTCGGACTTCGAGTACGAGTTCCAGTTGGCGTCGATGAACCGCCGCTTGGAGCCGGAACTGGAGACCGTGTTCCTCGCCCCGGCGGAGAACTACACCTTCGTCTCGGCTTCGCTGGTGAAGGAGATCGCGCGCCACGGCGGCGACGTCGGCGCCTTCGTCCACGCCGAAACCTTGAGCGCGCTGCAACGCAAGTTCGCCGCGGGCGACTAAGCGGAACAATGGCGCTGCTGATCACCGACGAATGCATCAACTGCGATGTATGCGAGCCGGAATGCCCGAACGACGCGATCTTCCAGGGCGAGGAAATCTATCAAATCGACTGGACGCGCTGCACCGAATGCGTCGGCCATTTCGAGACCAGCCAATGCGTCGAAGTCTGCCCGGTGAAATGCATCCCGCTCGACCCGGCGCATCGCGAGTCGCGCGAAGAACTGCGGCGCAAGTATGAACGTTTGACGCGGAGCGAAGTCGCGCCGGGTTAAGTTAGTGCGCGGCGAATCCGCGCCGAACTACTCGCGCAAACTGGCGCGCAGCGCGGCGATGAACGCGCGGTTGTCGTCGGCGTCGCCGATGGTGACGCGCAGGCAGTCGCTCAGCGGCGTGTCGGCGCGGTGCAGATTCTTCACCAGCACGCCGCGCGCTTGCAGGCGTTGATGCACACGCGTCGCATCGCCGTCGCGCAGGCGCAGCAGGATGAAGTTGGTGTCGCTCGGATAGGCGTGCACTTCGCGCAGTTCGGACAGTTGCGCGAACACCTCGCCGCGCTGCTGCACGATGCGCTCGGCGTGCTGCGCGATGATTTCGCGATGCTCGAGATAGAACACCGCGCTGCACTGCGTCAGGCTATTGATGTTATACGGCAAGCGCAGCTTCTCCAACTGCTCGGTCCAGTCGCGATGGCCGATCAGAATCCCTAAGCGCAACGCCGCCATGCCGCTCTTCGACAACGTGCGCAGCACCAGCAGATTCGGAAACGCCTTCAGGCGCGCGAGGAAACTGCGTCGGCAAAACGCGAAATACGCCTCGTCCAACACCACCAACCCGGGCGCCTCGCGCAGCACTGATTCAATCGCGGCTTCGTCGAAACAGTTGCCGCTGGGGTTGTTCGGATACGCCAGGAACACGCACGCCGGCTGGTGGCGGCGGACGGCGTCGCGCATCGCATCGGCGTCGAGTTGGAAGTCGTCGCGCAGCGGCACGGCGACGAACTCGGTGGCGGTGGCGGCGGCGATCAAGCGATACATCGAGAAACTCGGCGTCGGCGCCAGCAGCACGCGCCCGCGCCCGCCGACCAGCAGCGCGATCATCTGGATCAACTCGTCCGAGCCGTTGCCGAGCACGACGCCATGCGCCGAGTCGATTCCGAACGCGTCGCGCAACGCGTCCTTCAACGCAGCGCAAGTCGAGTCGGGATAGCGATTGACCTCGACTTCGCCGAGGCGCGCGAGCCAACTTTGCTTCAACTCGCACGGCAACCGATGCGGACTTTCCATCGCATCCAACTTGATTAAGCCGGCCGACGGCGCGACTTGGTAAGCCTGCATCGCGCGGATCTCGGCGCGCACCAGCGCGGCAATCGAATCGGACGGCGAGTCGGAGCGTTCAGTCATCGTCGTCGCCGCCATTCGTCGGCGCCGCCAGCCGATACTCCGCCGATCTCGCATGCGCGTCGAGTCCTTCGCAGCGCGCCAGCGTCGCCGCCAACGGCGCCAGTCGCGCCGCGCCGCGCGCGGAGAGTTCGATCACGCTGCTGCGCTTTTGGAAGTCGTGCACGCCGAGCGGCGAGGCGAATCGCGCGGCGCCGGCGGTCGGCAGGACATGGTTCGGACCGGCGCAGTAGTCGCCGAAAACCTCGGCGCTGTGCGCGCCGACGAAGATCGCGCCGGCGCAACCGACCGCATCGAGCAACGGCTGCGGCTGCGCCACCATCAACTCGAGATGCTCCGGCGCGATGCGATTGGAGATCGCGATCGCATCGCGCAGGTCGGTCGCCTTGATCAACGCGCCATGCGATTCAAGCGCGCGCGCGATGATTTCGCGGCGCGCCATTTGCGGCAGCAACTTCTCGACTGAACTTCGAATCGCGGCGATCATCGCGTCGCTGTCGGTGATCGCGATCGACTGCGCGCGCTGGTCGTGCTCGGCTTGCGCGAACAAGTCCATCGCCACCCAGTCGCTGTCGGCGGACTGGTCGCACACCACCACCACCTCGGACGGCCCGGCGATCGAGTCGATGCCGACTTGGCCGAACACCTGGCGCTTGGCGGCGGCGACGAAGGCGTTGCCGGGGCCGACGATCTTGTCCACCGCCGGCACCGTCGCGGTGCCGTAGGCGAGCGCGGCGATGGCTTGCGCGCCGCCGAGCGCGAACACGCGGTCGACTCCGGCGAGCGCCGCCGCCGCCAGCGCGGCCGGATTGATCGCGCCGTCGCGCGCCGGCATCGCCATGACGATCTCGCCGACGCCGGCGACTCTCGCCGGGATCACGGTCATCAGCGCCGACGACGGATACGCCGCCTTGCCGCCGGGGACATACACGCCGACGCGCGCGAGCGCGCCGACGCGCTGCCCGAGTCGCGTGCCATCGGGCTCTTCGACCGACCACGATTGCGCGATCTCGCGGCGATGGAATCGCTCGATCCGCTCGGCCGCGGCGCGCAATGCGTCGGCGACTTCCATCGGAACTTGCTCGAGCGCGGCGTCGATCGCTTCGCGCGGCAACTCCAACGCGGCGGCGTCGGTCGGCGATGCGCCGTCGAATCGCGCGGTCAACTCGAGCAGCGCGGCGTCGCCGTCGCGGCGCACCGCTTTGATAATCTCGGCGACCTCGCGCTCGACCGCGCGCGCGTGCTCGTCGTCGCGCGCCAGCAACTTCGCCAGCGCGCGCTCGAAGTCGGCGTCGGCGCGGTCGAGCACGGTCAACATTTTACTTCAGCCGATGCGCGAGCGCGCGATGCAACAAAGCGCGTCATGCGCCGATGCGCTCGCGGTAGTTGCCGGGGACGCGGCGGATGGCGGCGCCGATCTGCGACAACTTCTCTTCGATGCAATCGTAGCCGCGGTCGATGTGATAGATGCGGTCGATCAAGGTCTCGCCGTCGGCGATCAACGCCGCCAGCACCAAGCACGCCGAGGCGCGCAGGTCGGTCGCCATCACCGGCGCGGCGTGCAGTTTGTCGACGCCCTGCACCACCGCGGTGTTGCCGTCGAGTTCGATGTTCGCGCCCATGCGGCGCAACTCGTGGATGTGCATGAAGCGGTTCTCGAACACCGTCTCGACCACCGTGGCGGTGCCGTCGGCGACGCTGTTGAGCAGCACGAACTGCGCCTGCATGTCGGTCGGGAACGCCGGGTATGGCGCGGTGCGGATGTTGACCGCGCGCAGCCGCGCTGGCGCCTTCAAGCGCACCCAGTCGTCGCCGCATTCGATCGTCGCGCCGGCTTCGCGCAACTTGTCGAGCACCGCGTCGATCTGGCGCGGGCGCATGTCCTTGATCTTGATCTCGCCGCCGGACACCGCCGCCGCGACCAAGAAGGTGCCGGCTTCGATGCGGTCGGGGATGATGCGATGCGACGCGCCGCCGAGCCGCTCGACGCCGCGGATGGTGATCTCGTCGCCGCCGGCGCCGCGGATGTCGGCGCCCATCGCGTTCAGGCAGTCGGCGAGATCGGCGACCTCCGGCTCGCGCGCGGCGTTCTCGATCACGCTGACGCCGTCCGCCAAGGTCGCCGCCATCATCAGGTTCTCGGTGCCGGTCACCGAGATCAAGTCCATGAAGATGCGCGCGCCGCGCAATCGTCCGGCGCGCGCCTTGATGTAGCCGCCTTCGATCGCGACCTCGGCGCCGAGCGCGCGCAGCCCTTTGATGTGCAGATCAACCGGCCGCGAGCCGATCGCGCAGCCGCCCGGCAGCGACACCTCGGCGCGGCCGAAGCGCGCCACCAGCGGACCGAGCAGCAGGATCGACGCGCGCATGGTCTTGACCAGTTGATACGGCGCGACCACGTTGCCGACTTGCGATGCGTCGGCCTCGATGCTCAACTTCTCGTCGACCTGCAACTTGACGCCGAGTTGCGCCAGCAACTCCATCGTGGTGGTGATGTCGTGCAGATGCGGGATGTTGCTGATGGTCAGCGGATGCTCGGTCAGCAGCGAGCAGATCATCACCGGCAGCGCGGCGTTCTTGGCGCCGGAGATGCGCACCTCGCCGGTCAGCGGGCCGCTGCCGGCGGCGATGAGTTTGTCCATTATGGATCGGCGATCTCGGAATCGGCGCGCAGGGGAATGCGGCGATTATAACCCACCCGCCGCTCGGTCGCCGCGCCGACGACGATGCTGACGATGACGACGCCGACGACTTGCGCGGCGTCAGTCCCAGCGGTCGTCGCGCACTTGCACCACGTCGTCGACCACGCGCACCGGGAAGACCGCGACCGGCTCATACGCCGGCGGCGCGGTGACTTCGCCGCTGCGGATGTCGAAGCGCGCGCCGTGGCGCGGGCATTCGATCTCGCCGTCCACCAAGCAGCCGCTGGCGATCTCGCTGCCGTCGTGGGTGCACACGTCCTCGATCGCGTGGAACGCGCCGTCCAAGTTGAACAACGCGATCGACGCGCCTTCGATCTCGACCACGACGCGCTCGCCGGGCGGCAGATCGCCGACGGCGACGGCGTTGATCCAGTCGCTCATATCAAGCCCAACTCCAGCCGCGCCGCCTCGCTGATCAACGCCTGCGTCCACGGCGGCTCCCACACCAACTCGACCGCCGCGCCGGCGATGCCCGGCACCAGCCGCACCGCGCCCTCGACCATGCCGGGGAAAGTCTGCGCCACCGGGCAGCCGGGCGTGGTCAGCGTCATGTCGATGCGCGCGAAACCGTCGGCGATATCCACTTTGTAGATCAGCCCGAGGTCGTAGATGTTGACCGGAATCTCCGGGTCGTAGATGGTCTTCAACGCCTCGACCACGCGCTCGCGCAGCACGTCGGCGGACGGCGGCGAAGCGGATGAATCGACGGACGCGCTGGCGTTATCGGCGGGCGGCGAGTCGGTCGCCGAGTCGTCTTCGCGGAAGCGGCGCATGATCTCCTCCTTCTTTTGCTCAAGATGGGGATCGAGGTTGACGTGTTTCATCGCAATGCTCCGAACGCACTATTAAGTGGTTGATGGCTGATGGTTAATGACGGGTCGGATCGAGCGTCGCCGATGCGTTGTCCGCGCGCGCGAGGCGCGTCGCCAGCATGGCCTCCAACGCCCGCTGCAGCGCGGCGATCTCGATTTCACCGACCACGTCGTTGACGAAGGCGAAGGTCAGCATCTCGCGCGCCTGCGCTTCGTCGATGCCGCGCGCGCGCAAATAGAACAGCGCGTCGGCGTCGAGCTGCCCGACGGTCGCGCCGTGCGCGCACTTGACATCGTCGGCGTAGATCTCGAGTTGCGGCTTGGAGTCGATCTCGGCGTGGCGCGACAGCAGCAGGTTGTTGTTGGCTTGCGACGCGTCGGTCTTCTGCGCGCCCGGCTCGACCTTGATGCGGCCGTGGAACACCGCGCGCGAACGCTGCGCCAGCACGCCCTTGTACAACTCGCGGCTGGTGCAATGCTCGGCGGCGTGCACCATCGTGGTGTGGTTGTCGACGTGCTGCGCGCCGGCGATGCTGTACAGCCCGAGCATGTCGCAATGCGCGCCTTCGCCGGCGAGTTCGACGCTCAAGTCGTTGCGCACCAGCGCGCCGCCGAGGGTCGCGGTATGGCATCGCAGTCGGCTGCCGCGCGACTGGCGCGCCCACACGCCGCAGATGTGATACGCCGACGGCGACTGGGTTTGCAGCAAGTGGTAATCGACTTGCGCGTCGTCGTCGAGCAGGATCTCGGTGACGCTGTTGGTCAATGCGCCGCTGCCGTCGGTGGCGTCGCCTTGCGCCGAAACATGGCGCTCGATCAACGCGACTTGGCTGCCGCTGCCGGCGATGATCAAGTTGCGCGGCTGCGCCAGCGCGCCGGACGCGCGGTGGATGAACAGCAACTCCAGCGGCGTGGTCGCGCGCGCGCGCGGCGCCAGCATCACCACCGCGCCGTCGCGGCTGTGCGCGTTGTTCAGCGCGGTGAAGCCATGCGCGTCGCGCGGCATCGCCGAGCCGAAGGCGCGCTCGATTTGCTCGGGGCGACGCTCGAGAACCTGCGCGAGCGACTCGACCGAAACGCCGTCGAGCGCGTCGTCGCATGACAACTCCGGCGCGAACAAGCCGTCGACGAAGACCACGCGATGACTCCGCAATCCGTCGAGCGCGAACGCCTCGACGCTCGACGACGCGAGAGCCGCTTGCTCGGACGCGCGCGCGCCGTCGGCGACGTCGTGCGCCTTCGCAGAAACGGCGTCATGCGCCTTCGCGGAAACGGCGTCGTGCGCCTTCGCAGAAACGGCGTCATGCGCCTTTGCGCCGACGGCATGGAACACCTTCGCGGTGATCGGCTTGAGCGCGGTGTAGCGCCAGTCCTCGTCGCGCTGGGTCGGGAAGCCGACTTGCGCGAAGCGCGCCAAGTTGGCGTCGCGCTGCGCCTGCAGCCAGCCGAGTCCGCGCCCGGGCAGCGCGTCGGCGAGCGCGCGATACTGATCGAGGTAGTGCTCGGCGCCGGTCATTGCGTTCGCGTCCATCGCATCACGCCGCGTCCGGGCGCGCTTCGATCCAGCCATAGCCTTCGCGCTCGAGTTCCAGCGCGAGCGACTTGTCGCCGGAGCGCACGACCTTGCCGTCGTGCAGCACATGCACGAAGTCCGGCACGATGTAGTCCAGCAGGCGCTGGTAATGCGTCACCACCAGCATCGCGCGGTCGTCGGCGCGCAGCGTGTTGACGCCCTCGGCGACGATCTTCAGCGCGTCGATGTCGAGTCCCGAGTCGGTCTCGTCGAGCACGCTCAAGGTCGGCTGCAGCAGCGCCATCTGCAGAATCTCGTTGCGCTTCTTCTCGCCGCCGGAGAAGCCCTGGTTGATCGAGCGATACAAGAACGCCTCGTCCATCTCCACCAGCGCGGCGGTGCGCTTAATTAACTTGAGGAACTCGACCGCGTTCAATTCGGCTTCGCCGCGATGCGTTCGGATCGCGTTCAGCGACGCCTTGAGCAGATACAAGTTGGTCACGCCGGGAATCTCGACCGGATACTGGAAGGCGAGGAACACCCCCTCGCGCGCGCGCATCTCCGGCGCCATCTCGAGCAAGTCCATCCCGCGATACGACACCGCGCCGTCGGTGACGTCATAGCCGTCGCGCCCGGCGAGGACGTTCGCCAGCGTGCTCTTGCCGGAGCCGTTCGGCCCCATCACCGCATGCACTTCGCCGGCGCGCACGGCGAGATCGACGCCCTTCAAAATCGGCTTGCCGTCAACGCTGGCGTGGAGGTTTTGGATGGTTAGCATCGTGGTCTCTTTATAAAATAAGTGATGGATGAATCGGCGACGACTACTCGCCGAGTTCGACCGGCTTGCCGAGCATGCGCCGCAGCGTGCCGTCGCGGTCGATGAAGTGGTGCTTGATCGCGCCGAGAACATGCAGCACGACCGCGATCATCATCGCGTCGCCGACGCGTCCGTGCACCGCGTGCGCGAAATTCGCGAGCGTTTCGTTGTACGCGACCGCCTTGCCGCTCGCCGGGTCAAGGTTCGGCGCGATCAACTCCAACGCGAACATCGGCAGCCCGTGCCCGCCGACAATGGACAAGGTCATGCCCGAAATCGGCATCAGCACGGTGCCGATCAGCAGCACCCAATGCACCGCGCGCGCGACCAGTCGCTGCCACGCCGGCACGCCGTCCACCGCCGACGGAAAGCCGTTGATCGCCCGCCACCAAACGCGCGCGAGGATCACCGCGAAAATCAAAACGCCGACCGACTTGTGCGGCGTATAGAGGAAATAC
>JBPCXC010000023.1:0-2072 GCA_051008875.1 bacterium | reverse complement strand
GCGCCACCTTGTTCTTGACCACCTTGACGCGGGTCCGGTTGCCCACCACCTGGTCGGCGTCCTTGATGGCCGCGATGCGCCGCACGGCGAGGCGCACCGAGGAGTAGAACTTGAGTGCGTTGCCGCCGGTGGTGGTCTCGGGGTTGCCGAACATCACGCCGATCTTCATGCGGATCTGGTTGATGAAGATCACCATCGCGTTGGAGCGCTTGATGTTGGCGGTGAGTTTGCGCAGCGCCTGCGACATCAGCCGCGCCTGCAAGCCGACGTGGTGATCGCCCATATCGCCTTCGATCTCGGCCTTCGGCGTCAGCGCGGCGACCGAGTCGACCACCACCACGTCAACCGCCGCCGAGCGCACCAGCATGTCGGTGATCTCCAGCGCCTGCTCGCCGGTGTCCGGCTGCGACACCAGCAACTCGTCGATGTTGACCCCGAGTTTGCCGGCGTAGGTCGGATCGAGCGCGTGCTCGGCGTCGATGAACGCCGCGGTGCTGCCGACCTTCTGCGCCTCGGCGATGACCGACAGCGACAAGGTGGTCTTGCCGGATGATTCCGGTCCATAGATTTCGATCACGCGGCCGCACGGCAAGCCGCCGATGCCGAGCGCCAAGTCGAGTCCGATCGAGCCGGTGGAATAGCGCGGCACGTCCTGCGATGCCTCGGCGTCGCCGAGGCGCATCACCGAGCCTTTGCCGAACTGCCGATCGATCTGCCCGAGCGCCGCGTCGAGCGCCTTGCGTTTGTTGTCGTCCATATTGTTGGTTTCCTGCCAGTGAGTTTAAGTGAATGGATGAACCTTGCGAACGCCGGCGATTATGCCACACCACGCGGCGCGCGGGGGAGCGCAAGGTGTGCCGATTTTACCCGTTTTGCGCGTGCTTTGGGGCGCGGTTTAATGCGCGATTTCGGGCGCGTTTTCCGGCGCTTTCGCCGCTGGAGTCACGGCAAGTCCGACGGTCGCGTCAGCGCCCGCAGCGCGCCGTCGGCGGCGTCGGCGCTGGCGAGGTCAATCACCGCGCACGCGCAAGTCGGCATGAACTTGCCGTCGGCGAACGGCGCGCACGACCGGCAATACGCCCGCAACGCCAACTCCATCCCGGGATTATGCGCGACCACCAGCACGCGCTCGAAGTCCGCCAGATGCGCCGCCGCGATCGCGCGGATGTCGTCGGTCATGCCGTGATACAAACGCGACTCGAAGATGACTTCGCCGAGGTGAACTTCGGATTCGGATTCCGACTCCGTCGGCGACGAGTCAAGCGTCGCGCGCATCGCATCGAGCGCGAGTTCAACCGTCTCGGTGGTGCGCGCCGACGGTGATGCGACGATGCAGTCCGGCGTATAGCCGTTGTCCGCCAGCCAGCGTCCGACTCGCGGCGCGTCGCGTCGTCCGCGCGCGTTCAGCGGGCGATCGAAGTCGCTGCGCGCGCCGCTGCTCCAGTCGGATTTCGCGTGGCGCAGTAAAATCAGTTGCCGGTTCGCCATAGCGTTGCAAAGCAAGTAGAATACGCGCCGTATTTTACCCGCCCGGCGCGCCGCGCCCAAGTCAATGCCCCGAACCAAATACAAGCGAAACCGCGCGCCCATCGCCGCCGACGCCGACCGCCACCAGCTGTATGAACTGGCGGTGCAATGCGTCGAATCCGAGATCGACATGGTCGATCAAACCTATCGCGACCTGCGCGGACGCCACGCCACGCGGCTGCGCGAGGACTTCTGCGGCACCGGCAACACCAGTTGCGAATGGGTGCGGCGGCGGCGCGACAACACCGCGGTCGGACTCGACTTGGACGCCGAAGTGCTCGACTGGGGACGGCGCAACAACGTCGCCAAACTGAGCAAGGCGCAGCAAGCGCGCGTGCGGCTGGTGCAGCAGGATGTGCTGCGCGGCGACGTTGATGCGGCCGACATCATCGTCGCGATGAACTTCAGTTACCAGTTGTTCAAGACGCGCGATCAACTGCGCGCGTATTTCCGCGCCGCGCACGACGGTCTGGCCGACGACGGCGTGCTGATGCTCGACAACTACGGCGGCCACGACTCGTGGCGCGAGACCAAGGAGAAGACCA
>JBPCXC010000022.1:0-7558 GCA_051008875.1 bacterium | reverse complement strand
ATTCCCGTAGTCTGTTAAGCGGGAATGACGGCAAAGAAAAGAAAACCTCGCGCTTGCGCGCGGCGGCTTGAGGCGATACGCTTCGTTCATCGCCAAGCATTCAAGGGAGTCCCCGTGTCGGGACGCCCGCTGAATACAATACTGTTTACTGGAATAAGCGGGAATCCTTTCCCTTGGATTGTTTGGCGACCGCCCCGGCACCTTCGTGTCCGGGAATGATGTTAATCAATCCGGGAGAAAGTCATGTTTCGTTTCATCCTTTCCACACCACGCATCCTGCTGGCTCTGTTTCTTCTATCCGGCGCGTTGTCGGCGAATGCCAACGCCAATGAGAAGTTTTCGATTGATGGCGGGATTCTGCACTACAACACCGACTTGCCGAAAAACGAAAACGATCAGGAAATCACCGAGGACGATGTTGATTACTTCAAGAAAGTTCTGAAAGAAAATCCCGATATCAAGACGGTTCATATAACAAGTTCGGGCGGAATTACTTGGGCCGCGATCGAAATCGCGGATCTTATTATTGATTATGATTTAAACACGCACGTAACAGGTGTTTGTTTTAGCGCCTGTCCATTGTTGTTCCTAGGAGGAACGAAAAGAACTTTGGAGAGAGGATCGAAAATCGGATTCCATCGTAGTTGGTGGCCCGTAGATGATTTGAAGGAATATTACGAATCCGAGAAAGAGTACTACGAATGGGAGAGTGTTTATGATTTTGCATCATGGGTCCATGATGATGCGCAAGAAGATATGTATAACCATTTCAAGTTTTTGCTCGAACGAGGGATTGAGCCGTCCTTTGTGATCGAGACGGTCAGTGCGCGATCCGATGAAGATGGTTGGTATCCACGACGAAAGCAATTGCTCAACGCCGGTTTTTTGACCGAATAACCGCACGCGCTCACGGATTCACCTTCCCCGGATTGAGCACATCATCCGGGTCGAGCGTCTGTTTCAGGCGGCGGTATAGCGACAGCGTCAGCGGGTCTTTGTATCTTTTCATCTCCTCCAACTTAGCGAGGCCGATGCCGTGTTCGGCGCTGAAGGAGCCGTTCAGGTCGGCGGCGACTTGGTGGATCAGGCGGTTCATCGGCGTCCATTGCGCGAGGAATTTTTGCGTGTCCATCCGCGGCGGCTGCGAGATGTTGAAGTGCAGGTTGCCGTCGCCCATGTGGCCGTATGGATAGGCGCGCGCGTCGGGCATCGCTTGCGCCAGCGCGGCGTGCGCGCGGCGCAGAAACTCCGGCACCGCGGCGACCGGCACCGAGACGTCGTGCTTGATGCTGCCGCCTTCGAACTTTTGCGCTTCGACGATGCGCTCGCGCAGCAAGATCAACTGCTGCGCCTGAGTCTCGTTGGACGCGATCACGGCGTCCTGCAGCACGTCGTCGCGCAGCGCGTCTGCGAGGCACGACTCGATCTGCCGGCGCAAGTCGGACTCCGCGTTCGCGCTGTTGGCGACGATCAGCGCATACCAGCGATGCCGCGCCGCCAACGGATCGGTCTGGGCGTGGATGTGCGCGACCGCGGACTGCACCGCGATCTCGGCCATCAACTCGAACGCGGCGAGGCGGTCGTCGCTGGCGGCGCGCAGGCGGTTCAGCAACGCGAGCGCGGCGTCGGCGTCGCGCAGGCCGGCGAGCGCGACCGCTTGGCAGCGCGGCGCCGGGAATAGTTTCAGCGTCGCCGCGGTGATGATGCCGAGCGTGCCTTCGGCGCCGATGAACAAGTTCTTCAAGTCGTAGCCGCTGTTGTTCTTGCGCAGTCGGTTCAAGCCGTTCCAGACGCCGCCGTCGGCGAGCGCGACTTGCACGCCGAGCGCGAGATCGCGCGCGTTGCCGTAGCGCAGCACGTTGATGCCGCCGGCGTTGGTGGCGAGGTTGCCGCCGATCTGGCAACTGCCCTGCGCGCCGAGGCTGAGCGGGAACAGGCGTTCATGCTCGGCGGCGGCGGCTTGGATGTCGGCGAGGATGCAGCCGGCTTCGACCTCCATCGTGTAGTTGTCGGCGTCGATCTCGACGATGCGATTCATCCGCGCGAGGTTGACGATGACTTGCCCGCGCCGCGCCACCGCGCCGCCGACCGCGCCGGTGTTGCCGCCCTGCGGCACGATCGAAACGCCGGCGCCGGCGCAGGCGTCGATCACCGCCGCCACCTGCGCCGCGTCCGCCGGCAGCGCGACCGCGAGGCATTCGCTGGCGAAGCGCCGGCGCAACTCCTCGGTGTGCGGACGCAGTCGCTCGCCGTCGGTCAGCAGATGCGCGCCGCCGACGATGCGCGCCAGCCGCGCGAGCAAGTCGGCGGATGCGGACGGCGTGGATGCGGACGGCGCGGGGTTCATTTCGACTGGACGATTCTCGATTGAATGACAGTAGGCGGTCGATGATACAATAGCGCGCCCGACCACCGACCGCTTGACATCCGAATCGCGACCATGACCGCCAACGACATCACCGAGCATTACCGATCGCTGCTGCAGGCGATCGGCGAAGACCCGAGCCGCGAAGGGCTGCAAGGCACGCCGGCGCGAGCGGCCAAGGCGCTGGCGTATCTCACCCGCGGCTATGCCGAGAGTCTGGAGGACATCGTCAACGGCGCGATCTTCGACTCCAACAACGACCAGATGGTGATCATCAAGGACATCGAAGTGTATTCGCTGTGCGAGCACCACGTGCTGCCGTTCATCGGCAAATGCCACATCGCCTATCTGCCGGCGGGCAAGGTCATCGGCCTGTCGAAGATGGCGCGCATCGCCGACATGTATGCGCGCCGGCTGCAGATCCAGGAGAACCTGACCGAGCAGATCGCCGCCGCGGTCGAGTCCACCACCGGCGCGCGCGGCGTCGGCGTGATCGTCGAAGCCAAGCATCTGTGCATGATGATGCGCGGCGCGCACAAGCAGAACTCGGTGATGACCACCTCGATGATGCTCGGCAGTTTCCGCACCGACCACCGCACCCGCAGCGAGTTCCTGACGCTGGTCGGCGCGTGAGTCGCGCGTCGCGTTCGTCGTCGCCATCGTCGTTGTCGTCGTCGCCGCGATCGATGTTTTGATGAAGGCGTTGCTGGTGGACGGACTCAACTTGGTGCGGCGGATCTACGCCGCGGTCCCGGCTTCGGCGTCGGACGCGGCGTCCGATTCGACCGCCGGCGACGATCATCTCGACGGCGTGATCGCGCAGTCCAAAGCCGCGCTGGCGCGCGCGCTGCGCCAGCATCGGCCGAGCCATTGCGTGGTCGCGTTCGACCGCGGCGGGCGCAACTGGCGCCATAAACTTCATCCCGACTACAAGAAGAACCGCCCGCCGATGCCGGCGAAGTTGCGCGATGCGCTGGCGCGATTCGAGCGCGCGTTCGGCGAGTTGCGCGTCGAGTCGTTCTCCCGCGCCGACTACGAAGCCGACGACTTGATCGCCACCGTCGCGGTCAAGATCGCCGCGCGCGACGACGCCTTCGCGCTGATCCTGTCCACCGATCGCAACTACTGCCAACTGCTGCGCGACAACATCGCAGTGTTCGATCACTTCGCGCAGCGCGCGCTCGACGCCGAGTTGATCGCGAACAAGTTCCAAGTCGCGCCAAAGCAACTGCCCGACTTGATGGCGCTGGCGGGCGACAGCGGCCTGTCGATCCCCGGCGTGCGCACGGTCGGCGTGCGCACCGCAGCGAAGTTGCTGAAGACGCATGGCACGCTGGACGCGATCCTGCAAGCCGCCGCCGACGGCGGCGATGCGCTCAGCCAGAAGATCCACCGCGCGCGCGACGACGCGCGCACCGCGCAGACCTTGTTCACGCTGCGCACCGACCTCGAACTCGGCATCAACCTGAACCAACTGCGCTGGCGCGACGACGACGCGCGCGACGCGCAACACTGATGAACGCCATGGCGAAGACTCCGTTCACGCTGCGCACCGACCTGGCGCTCGGCATCAACCTCAACCAACTTCGCTGGCACCGCAGCGATGAACCGCGCGGCGACGGCGACGACGCGCCGAGCGCGCAACACTGATGGAGACTTGGGAGCAAGTGCTGGTCGGCGCGATCGCGCTGCTGGTGCTGCTGTGGATATTCCCCGGCATCAAGCCGATGCTCGAGCGCAGCCAGAACGCGCCGAAGGACTGGCCGGCGTTCCTGCTGCCGCTCGCGCTGGTGGTCGCGCTGGTGATCCTGCTGGCGATGACGTTGTAAGCGACGGCGACTCTTAAGTGCACACTTAAGACACCCATGAACGCGCGCGACCGTTCGGCACAAGCCGACCACATTGCGATGGCCGGCGGCGGCGCGTATTCGCTCGCCACGCGCGGCGCCAAGGATGTGATCGACGCCGCCACGCCGATGGTGCTCGACGCGATCGAGCGGATGGAGTTGCCGCGCACGCGCAAGCGATTCCACATGATGGACATCGGCTGCGCCGACGGCGGCACTTCGCTCGACATGGTGCGCGCCGCGCTGACGCGGGTGCGCGAGATCGCGCCGCGCGCCGACTTGACCATCACCTATTCCGACCAGCCGCGCAACGACTTCAACGCGCTGGTCGGCATCGTCCACGGACTGACTCGCTTCCGCTCTTATCTGCGTGACCTCGAGCGAGTCTATCCGCTGTTCTCGGCGAGTTCGTTCTACGCCCAGGCGGTCGCCGACGGCGCGCTCGACCTCGGCTTCTCCGCGACCGCGATGCATTGGCTGAGCGCCAAGCCGAGCAACCTCGCCGCGCATGTGCACATGGTCGGCGCCGACGACGCCGAGCGCGCGCTGTTCGCGCGCCAAGCGGCGCACGACTGGGAGACCATCCTGCTGCACCGCGCGCGCGAGATGGCGCCGGGCGCGCGGCTGGTGCTGGTCAACTTCTGCCGCGACGCCGACGGCCGCTATCTCGGCAACACGCTCGGCGACAGTGGCGGAGTCAACATGTTCGACTTGTTCAACCAACTGTGGCGCGAGTTGGTCGAGAGCGGACGCATCGGCGAAGCCGAATACACCGACATGACCTTGCCGCAATATTATCGTGACTGCGACGAGTTCAGCGCGCCGTTGATCGACGCCGAATCGAAATGCCATCGCGCCGGACTGCGGCTGGAGCGGATCGAAACGCGCGTCGTGCCGTGCCCGTTCGCCGAAGCGTTCAAGGCGCACGGCGACGCCGAGCGATTCGCCGACGGCTTGATCCCGACGCTGCGCAGTTGGAGCGAGAGCGTCTATTTCGGCGCGCTCGACCCAGCCCGGCCGATGCCTGAGCGACGGCGCATCATCAACGACTATTACGCCGCCTACCGCGAACGCGTGCTGCGCGAGCCGCAACGCCACGGCATGGGCTATGTGCACGCGTACAAGACCATCCGCAAGGTGTGATTGGCCACGCCAAAGAGGCTCGCTTCGCTCGCACGCGTTAGATCTTGATTCCCGCCATTAAGAGCGCGGGAAAAACGCCTAGAGCGATTTTTCGCGAGCGTGAGCGAGTCACTCTCTGCCGTTATTCCGGCGTTCTTTAAGCGGAAATCTCTTTTGCTGTTGTGGTGTAAGCAAGCCACGCAACCTTGCGGGAATGACGGCGGTAGCAGAATCCCGCGGAAGCAACGGCGGTGGAGTGCGAGCGCAGCGAGCCCTCCCCCCGCCGTCATTCCCGTAGTCTGTTAAGCGGGAAAAAATCGCCTGGAGCGATTTTTCGCGAGCGTAGCGAGCCCGTAGGGTGAGTATCAGGGACGATACGAACAATCCATCGCTCGCGAACGCGAGTGAGGCAAGCCGAAGGCTTGCTGGTTGTTGGTGCGAGCGGAGTCGCGCGGGTTTGTTCGCGCCACCCCGCCAGAGTTCAAATTGCCATCCGTGGCAAATGGATTCCCCGCATCCATGCGGGAATCCATCGCTCGCGCAAGCGAGTGAGGCAAGCCAACGGCTTGCTTGTTTTTGATGCGAGCGGGAATCGCGCGGGTTGGTTACCAACTCATCCCGGCTTTAAACAAAACGCCGTTCTCGGTGGCGTCGCGTTGCTTGCGATACGCCTCCACGCTCATCTCCAGCGGCAATGCGATCAACTTGTATCGCCCGCCGAAGCGATAATCGCGACTGCCGCCGGACAACCGCAAGCCAGTGTACGGCGTCAGCATGCCTTCGCCGAAGGCGAAGCCGTGGGCGACTTCGCTGTCCATTCTTGCGACCGGGTCGAATGACTCGTCATCCGAATCATCCGCCAACTCCGCCGCGCTTTCGGTCCAGAGGCGATCAACGCCGCTTTGCGTAACGCCCCAACCCGGCTCCACGCGCCACGACAAGCCCTGACCGTCCGTTCCCGACGCATACCGCAGCGTTCCGCTCACGCCCCACTCGTCGTGCTTCCCGCCGTGCGCCAGCAACGCGCGGGCGTTCAACGACGCGCTGACGCCGTCGCCGTTGTCGTGCGCCAAATGTCCGCCGAGTTCGATGCCGACGCCGGAGCGCGCGTCGCCGCCGTCGTATCGCGCGCCGAGCTCGAACGCGCGGCGCGTGTCGCCGACGCCATCGCCGAACTCCATGCCGACGCGCACGCGCCGTGAATCGAGATCCAAGTCGGCGACGGTCGCGTCGTCGTAATCAACCTCCGTGTTCGCGACTTGCGCGTCGAACTTCAGCCGCATCGTGCTTGCGCTGGCGACCGCGAGGTCGCCGCTGGCGATGCCGAGCGATGCGCTTTGAAGTTCCACATCGCCCGATGCTTGCGCGTCGCCGTTTGTCGTCTCGCGGTTTTCTAAATCGCCCTCGCCGTAGCCGACGCTCGCCCAGATGTCCATCCCGCCGGCGCGTCGCCAGGCGACATACGGGTGCACGCTGGTGGTGGATAACTCGACGGTGCCTTCGACTGGCTTGCCGTCGACATCGACATTTTCATAATCCCATTCGCCCTCGCTCCGCGACACCGCCGCGCCGGCGAGCATTCCGTTATTGAGCCGCGCGTCGGCGCCGAGTTGGACGCTGTACAAATCGCCGTCCCAGTCCAAAGCGCCATCCTCGCCGCCGAGGTTTTGGTACGAACCGCCGATCCAAACGCCCGCGCCGTTGCTTGCGCCGCCGTCGCCGGACAACGCGAGCGAATGCGTCTTGCCGTCGAAGAGTCGCTTGACGCCGTCGCCGACGACGCTTTCAAACTCCGCGCCGTCCGCCATCGCCGCCGCGGCTTGCGTCGCGAACGCGGCGGTCAGCGAAGCGGCGTCGAAGTGGTTGTTCCCGCCGATGCCATCGCCGACCGCGTCGATGCGGCTGGAAATCGCGCTGGCGACATTGCTCACGATCGCTGCGGCGACGACTGGCAAGGACTTCTCGACCGCCATCTCCGCCGCCGCGCTGATGCCGCACGCCCCGCCGTCATCGTCGCAGATTCTCGCGGTGGCGGTCGCTCCGCCGCCGGTGTAGGCGTTGCTGTCGCCGATGGTGGCGGTCGCGTTTGCGGCAGCGTCAACGACGCCGTCGTCATCGTCGATTGGGAATCTTGCCGTCGCTTCGGTGGTGTCCGCCGCGATGGTGATGGTTTGCGTGCGGTCTGCGACGACGACGAAGTCATCCGCGCCGGTCAGGGTTACTA
>JBPCXC010000021.1:0-5361 GCA_051008875.1 bacterium | reverse complement strand
ACCCCCCCCTCGTCATTCCCGCAGGCCGTTAAGCGGGAATCTCTTTTGCGAAATTGTGCGAGCGCAAGCGAGCCTTTTGCTTTGCGGGATGACGGCGGCGAACGTTTCGCCGCGCGCGCTGCGTCGGCGTACTCTTTAAGCTACTTCCCCTTCTCCAACGACGCCAGAATCCGTTCCCGATCTTGATCGAGTCGTGGTGCGGCGCGTCGCTCGGGCGGGTCGTCGCAGGTGGAAATCTTAATTGGATTGCCCGCCATTTTGGTTCGCGCGCCGTCTTCGTTGCGCGTTTCGATGATCATGTTGCGCGCGTTGACGTGCGCGTCCGCGACCACCGTTTCGATGTCGTTGATCGGCGCGCACGGCACGCCGGCGGCTTGCAGAATCGTCAGCCACTCGGACGCGCTCTTGCGCGCCAGCGCGCGCTCCAACTCGCGCTTCAACGCGGCGTGGTTGCGCGTGCGGTGGTCGTTGGAGTCGAACATCTCGCGCGCCGGCAACGATGTTTCGCCGAGCGCGGCGCATAACTTGGCGAACAGCGCGTCGTTGCCGGCGGCGATGATCAACCGCTCGTCGGCGGCTTGAAATCCGTCGAACGGCGTGATCGACGGATGGCGCAGGCCGAGCGGCGCGGGCGACTCGCCGGCGGCGAAATATCGACCGATCGCGTTCTCCAAAATCGCGACTTGGCAGTCGAGCATGCCGACGTCCACCAAGCAGCCGCGGCCACTGCGCGCGCGTTGATGCAACGCCGCGAGAATGCCGTTGACGCCGAACAGACCGGCGGCGATGTCGCCGATGGAAGTGCCGACTCGCGCCGGTCGCGCCGCGTCTTCGCCGGTGACGCTGATCAAGCCGCCCATCGCCTGCACCACCAAGTCGTACGCCGGCAACGCGCGGTATGGTCCGGTCTGACCGAAGCCGGAAATCGCGGCGTAAATTAATCGCGGGTTGAGTTTATGCAGCGCGTCGAAGCCGAGTCCGAGTCGCTCCATCGCGCCGGCGCGGTAGTTCTCGACCAGCACGTCGGCGGTGCAGGCGAGTCGCTCGAACGCGGCGCGATCGGCCGGCGCCTTCAAGTCGAGCGCGATGCTCTCCTTGCCGCGATTGAGCGACTCGAAATACGCCGAGCGTCCGTCGGCGAACGGACCGAAGCGACGCGCGTCATCACCACCCGGCGGCTCGACCTTGATCACCCGCGCGCCGAGATCAGCGAGCACCATCGTCGCATACGGACCAGCCAACACGCGCGTCAAGTCGAGCACGACCAAATCGCAAAGCGGGCCGTTCTGCTGCGAAGGAAGATCGCCGAGCGAGTCGCTTGACGGTGAGTCGGTTCCGGTGGCGTTCATTTTGTTATCGAGCAACGCGTCATGCGTTGCGGGTTCGCGGTGCGCGCGCATTCTATCACGCGCCACCACCGTTCGCGTTTCACCGCGCCGTCGCTTGCGTTTTTTGGCGCGACTGGCGACACTATGGAATCGCAATCATCCGAATCAGGAGCGCATATGAAAGCCGCGGTCTGCTATGAATACGGCAAGCCATTGGTCATCGACGATCTCGAACTCGCGCCGCCGCGCGACGGCGAGGTCGAGGTCAGGATCAAAGCCTGCGCGGTGTGCCATTCCGACATCACCTACGCCGACGGCGGCTGGGGCGGCGCGCCACCGCAAGTGTTCGGGCACGAAGCCGCCGGCACCGTCGCGCGCGTCGGCGCCGGCGTGCACAGCGTGCGCGAAGGCGATCACGTGCTGGTCACGTTGCTGCGTTCGTGCGGACATTGCGCTCATTGCGAGCACGGTCGGCTGAACATTTGTCGCACGAAATTTCCGCTCGACCGTGAAACACGATTGCGCAACGGCGACGGCGTCGCCATCCAACAAGGACTTCGCACCGGCGCGTTCGCCGAACGCTGCGTGGTCGATCAGTCGCAAGTCGCGCCGATCCCGAACGACTTGGCGTTCGATGTCGCTTCGTTGTTGTCGTGCGGTGTAATCACCGGCTTCGGCGCGGTGGTCAACACCGCGCGACTTAGCGCAAGCCAAAGCGCCGGCGTGGTCGGCTGCGGCGGAGTCGGTCTGAACGCGGTGCAAGGCGCGGCGTACTCCGGCGCCTTCCCGTTGATCGCGATCGACGTGATCGACCGCAAACTGGAAATCGCCAAACAGTTCGGCGCGACCCATACGATCAACTCGGCGCGCGAAGACGCGCGCGAAGCGGTCAAGAAGATCACCGGCAAGCAACGCCTGGAGCATGTGTTCACCGCGGTCGGCAACCCGCGCGCGATCGAGCAGGGTCTGTCGCTGCTCGCGCTCGGCGGCACCTTGACCATCGTCGGCATGCCGAAAAGCGGCGACCTGACCGCGTTCGACGCCACCAACTTAGCCGACGCCGGGCAACGAATTCTCGGCAGCAAGATGGGCTCGACCCGCTTGCGCGCCGACATCCCGAAGTTGATCGCGCTCTACCGCGCCGGTCGACTCAAACTCGACGAGTTGATCTCCAACCGCTATCCGCTGGCGCAGATCAACCAAGCGATCGACGACGTGCGCCGCGATCAAGTGCTGCGCAACGTGATCGTGTTTGATTGAGTTCGATTCGACTCAACCAACTTAATCTTAATCACAACGACCATGACCGCGCGCGCGATTTCATACACCAGCATCGAGCGCGCCGCGATGGCGGTGATGGAGAAAGCCGCGATCGACATCCCGCCGGACTACCGCGACGCGGTCGCGGCGATGGCGAAGCGCGAGGCGCGCGACGACAACGAGTTGTCGTGCTTCGTGCTGAACACCATGCTCGACAACTACGCCGCCGCCAGCGCCGACCGCCGGCCGATGTGCGCCGACACCGGGCTGCCGCGCTACTACGTCAAGGTCGGCAACGAGGCGCGCGTCGAAGGCGGCTTCGTCGCGCTGGAGAAGGCGCTGCGCTGCGCCACCGCGCGCGCCACGCGCGAGATTCCGCTGCGCCCGAACCGCGTGCATCCGCTGTGGCGCACCGACCCGAACAACAACGTCGGCATCAACGCGCCGGAGATCGACTGGAGTTTCGAACCCGACGCCGACTGGCTGGAGATCACCGCGGTGCACAAAGGCGGCTTGTTCGGCAGCGACTACCGAATGTTATTTCCCGGCGACGGCATTGATGGCATCAAGCGATTCTTGCTCGACACGTTGATCGCGTTCGGCAAGCGCGGACTCGCGTGCCAACCGGCGATCGTCGGCGTCGGACTCGGCGGCTCCAAAGACGCGTGCATGGTGCTCGGCAAACAAGCGGCGTGCTTGCGCGTGGTCGGCGACCGCCATCCCGATCCGAAAATCGCCGCGCTCGAACTCGAGTTGATGGCGCTCGGCAACGACATCGGCATGGGTCCGATGGGCTTCGTCGGTCGCTCGATGGTCGCCGACTTGCACATCGAAGTCGGTCACACCCACACCGGCGGCATGCCGATGAGCGTGCACACTTTCTGCTTGTCGTCGCGCCGCGCGACCGCGCGCATCGACCGCGACGGCGACGCGAAATACCGCACCGACCCGAAGTGGTTTTCGCGTTACAGCCGCCGCGAGACGGTCGAATGAACACGCCTGATACGCGCGCGTTGGACGCGAAGCCGACGCACTTGAAGTTGCCCGCCACCGCCGACGACTTGGCGCGGTTGCGCGTCGGCGAAGTGGTGTATCTCGACGGCGTGGTGTACACCGGGCGCGAAGGCGTGTATCAGCGCGTGCTCGAAGACGGCGTCGCATTGCCGCTGGCGTTGCCGCAGACCAGCGCGGTCAACTTCCACTGCTCGCCCGCCGCCGCGGTCGTTGGCGATGGTGTTGGCGACGGCGCCTATCGAGTCGGCGGCGTCACCGCCACCGCCAGTTTCCGATTCTCGAAATGGATGGCGCGCTGGTTCGCCGTCTCCGGCGCGAACATCATCATCGGCAAAGGCGGCATGAGCGCCGCCGACTACCGCGACTTGTTCGTGCCCGCCGGCGCGGTCTATCTGACCACGGTCGGCTACGGCAGCGGCGCCTTGCTCGGCCGCGGCATCGTGCGCGTGCGCGACGTCTTCTGGCTCGCCGAACTCGGCAACGCGCAAGCGCTGTGGGTGTTCGAGGTGGCGCGGTTCGGCCCGTTCCTGGTCGAGAGCGACCTCGCCGGCAACAGTTTGTTCGAGCAGCAAAGCGCGCGTGTCAACGCCAACATCGAATCTCTGTACCGCGGACTCAAGGCGCCCGCGCTGAGCCGCTTCGGCGAGACCGACGACCGCAAGGACGAACTCATCTGATTCCAAGTCGAAAACGAATACGCCGCGCGCGCCGGCGGTTTACAATCCGCGCGCCTCGACCGCCAAACATCAACCGCGCCGCCAACCGCGCCGCAAGGCGCGCGCGCAAAACAAACATAATGAGCATCGACGAACTAATCAAACTCGGCCAGATCATCCTGGTCGATCTGGTGCTGGCCGGCGACAACGCGATCGTCATCGGCCTGGTCGCGGCGAAGTTCACCGCCGAACATCGCCGCCGAGTAATCCTATACGGCATCGGCGGCGCGGTCGTGCTGCGCATCGTGTTCGCCGTGATCACCGTGCAACTGCTCGCGGTAAAAGGCTTGATGCTCGCCGGCGGCGCGTTGCTGCTGTGGATCTGCTGGAAACTCTGGCTCGACCTGCGCGCCCCGCCACGCGCCGCGTTCGCGGAAGTCGATGAAGTTGGGACGTCGGATGCGCAAGCGGATGGATTCGAGATGTCGAACGCGCAAGTCGCCGGAGTCGAGATGCGGAACACGCAAGCCGACGGAGTCAATACGCCGAACACACGAGTCGCCGAAATCGAGATGCCGAACGCGGGCAACCCGCCGATGCTCTCCTCGATCATGCAAATCCTGATCGCCGACTTGTCGATGTCGCTCGACAACGTCCTCGCCGTCGCCGGTATCGCCGAAGGGCATGTCTGGCTGCTGGTGCTCGGACTGGCGATCTCGGTCGCGTTCATGACCTTCGCCGCGACCATGATCGCCAACCTGCTGCAAAAACACCGCTGGATCGGCTACGTCGGCTTAGCGATGATCGTCTACGTCGCACTAAAAATGATCTACCACGGCAGCATCGAAGTGCTGCTGCTAATTTAAGACGACCGCGCGCGAGCACAAGCGAGCCACTCTTTGCCGTCATTGCGCGTATCATCCCTGATACGCGCAATGACGGCCGGAGAGAATGCTGCGGGAATGACGATGGCGGGGGATTGCGGGAGTGGCGCGTCGCGCGTGGCGTTCAATCCCCGCGCATCACCTCACGCGGCAACCGAATGTCGTGCGCCTCTCGAATCCGCGCATCGATCGTCGCGTCTATATGCCGCGGGAAATGAT
>JBPCXC010000020.1:0-12338 GCA_051008875.1 bacterium | reverse complement strand
TCAATGTCGGGCGGGAATATAGCACATCCCGGCGGCATCGAAAGCAAGCAGCCCTTCGGGCTGCATCACTCGCTGGGGCGAGTGTGGATTCCCGCTAAAAGACTGCGGGAATGACGGCGGGGGGAGGTTTTTTGCGGGAATGACGACGGTGGAAGACTAGGACGGAAATCACAACGCCTCAATCTCCGCCGACAGCGCTTGCGGCGAATCGTTGTGGAGCAACTTGCCTTTCTCGAGGATCAGCGCGTGGTCGAAGCGCGTCAGCAGTGTCGGGTCGTTCAGCGCCCACACCAGATTGCGCCCGCGGCGCGCCGCGATCACGCGGTCGAGGATGCGGGCGAAACTTTTGCCGTCGAGTCCGGACAGGGCGTTGTTGATGATCAGGATGTCGGGGTTCTTCAGCAGCGCGCGGGCGAGCACCAGTTTCTGGCGCAGGTTGGCCGACAACTTCGAGCCGCCGGCGCCGGCCGGGCAGTTCAAGCCGGCGAGCAGAATCTCCTCGTGCAAGGCGGTCGACTTGAGCGTGCTGCGGATGGTCTCGGTGACGCGCGGCTGCAAGTGACCTTTGGCGTATGCGATGCGGCCGAACAACAGGTTCTCCTGCACCGACATGCTGCGGTTGTATTGATTGCGATCGAAGAATCGAATCTGCTCGTTGTCGGCGCCGAGTTGCGCCATCAACGCTTTGCGCGCGGCGAGTACCTTGTTCTGAATCGGCGGCGTGATCAAGTCGAGGCGATGGCGCGCCGGGCACAACTTGAAACTCACCGCCGACAACTTGGCGCGCTGCTGCGCATCCAAAGTCGCGCCGTCGGCGGCTGCGGCGACCAACTTTTGATACTCGGGCAAGTCGTCGGCTTGGATGAAACTGAACTGCTCGAACAACTCGCTGTCGTCGGGCAAATCCGAGAACAACTCGACCATCAGCCCGGCGAGTTCCAGCCCGATGTCGCTGAGTTCGCGTTGCAGTCCGCTGTCGCGCAAAATCTCGCCGGCGAGCGGATGGGTCGCGATCCATTCGCCCGCCGGCCGACCGTCGAGCGGCGCGCCGAACAGCAGGTTCTCCTCGACCGTGAGGTTGTGGATGTACGCGTCGGCGTCGAGCGGCTCGATGATGCCGCCGGATTCGATCTGGTTGATCTGCGCGATCAACTGGTCGCGCAGAGTCACGATCTGCTCCGCCAGTTGCGGCGGGATGTCGATCTCTTCGGTGGTGCGCAGCGCGAGGGTCAGCAACTCGTCGTCCAACTCGACGCAGGCGATGGCGTCGAGCATCGCGCGCTTGAACTGCGCCGCGTCCTCGGCGCCGGAGAGTTTGATGTCGACCCAGTCGGCGGCGATGTCCGCGGTCGAGTTGCCGGAGGCGAGCGACTCCTTGATCGCCTTGCGCCGCGCGCCGTCGTCGTCGTCGCGCTCGCTCGGTTGTGGCTGATGCTTGAGGCCGTAGCGCAGGTTGTCGCCGATGGATGCGTTGAACAAGCGCGACGCGGCCGAGCAATAGCCGATGCGCTGGCCGGTGACCGACTCGGGCAGGGCGGCGAGGTCGGAGTCGCCGACGTGGATCGAGCCGGCGCTCGGCGGCAGCAGGCGCGCCAGCAACTGCGCCAGTTCGTCGCCGCCGGTGCCGTCGCGGCTTAAGATCGCGCTGTGGCGATCGCCGCCCAAGGCGAAGTCGAGCGCGTCCACTTGCGTCGCCGCGTCCTCGACATAGCCGAGCCGGCTGGCGCGGATGTCGCCGTCGAGCAGCGGCGCTTCATGCGCTTCGAGCAAGCGCTCGTCGATCAAGCGGTCGGGCGCGAACTGCTCGATGATCTGCGCGTACTTGACCTTGACGTCCTCGGTGATTTGATAGAACTTCAGCAACTCCTTCCACGGCGGCGCGATGTCCTTGTACGCCGCCAGCACCGCGACCAGCGCGCCCAGCGACAACTGATTCTTCAGCACCAGATAGCCGCCGATCGAATAGAAGAAGAACGGCGTCAGTTGCGCCAGGAAGTTGTTGAGGAACTTGATGAAGAACTTGCGGCGATAGATCTCGTTGCGGATGGTGAAGATGCCGCCGAGCCGATGGCTGATGTCGGCGCGCTCGAAATGGCCGGCGTCGTTGGCGTGGATGTCGGCGATGCCGGCGACCGACTCGCCGATGCGGTCGGCGAGTTTGCGCACGGTCTGCACGCGCTGCTTGCTGAGTTGATTGACCTTGTGCTGCAGCCGCGGGATGAGATAGATCTGCGGCGGATACAACGCGATGGCGGCGATGCCGAGCCAGAAATCCTGCACGAAGATGAACGACAGATAGGTGATCAGCAGCCCGCCCTGCATCACCGGCAGCGCGATCGAGTCGCCGATGAATCCGCCCAGCGGCTCGGTCTCGGCGGTCACCATCGGGATGATCTCGCTCGCGCTTACATTCTTGAAATGCGGCAGCGGGAAGCGCAGGATGCGGTTGTACAACGTGTAGCGGAAACGCCGCAGCATGCGCTCGCCGAGCACGCCGCGATAGACGTTGATGACGTACTTCATCCCGCCGTTGATGATTACCATCAGCAGGAAGATGCCGCTCAGCAGCAGCAAGTACTGAATCTGCGTCATGCCGACGCCGAACACCTCGAACACGATCGCGCCGCCGCCGATCGCCTTGTTGATGATGAGTTTCGGAATCTCCAGCGAGTAATAGACCAGCGGCATCGACGCCACCGTCAGCAGAATCAACCACACCTGATCCTTCTTGGTGTGGCGCAGGATGTATTGGTAGATTGACTTATCCATCGGATTCGAAGCCTCGACTCAAGTGCGCGCGCGCGCGCGTCGAGGCGGTGGCGCGCGATGCGACTCGACGCGGACGATGTTGGATGCAGTTCGACACGGCGCAGTCACGACGCGGTGCCGCGCGATGCAACGCGGTCACGACGCGGCGCGTTCCAGTCGGTCGAGGCGCGTCTGCAAGTCGGCGGCGTGGCGGCTGGTGTCGGCGAGTTTGGCGCTCAAGTCGCGCATCACCTGCAGCGCGACCTGCGGATTGCCGCTGATCAACTCGAGGAATCGCTCGTTCGGAATGTTGAGCGCGCTGACCGCGCCGCGCGCGCGCACGCTGGCGGTGCGACTGGCGCCGCTGAGCACCGCCATCTCGCCGATCAAGGTGTTCTCGCCGACACTCGCCAGCAGCACCGGCTGGCCGTCGCCGCTGTTGTCGCCGCTGCTGCCGATGATCTCGACCACGCCGTCGAGGATCACATAGACGCAGTCCGAGGTCTCGCCCTGGCGGAACAAATACGCCTGGTCGGCGTAGTCGAACACCTCGCAAGTGAACGCCAGCAACTTGAGTTGCTTGCTGTCGAGGCTGGACAGCAACGGCACCTGCTTGAGTTGCAACGCCTCTTTGAACACCGCCAATGCGGACTCCTGAACTTTCGGGAAACGACGGGGAGGGTGATTATGCCCGCGCGACGGCTCGCGAATCAATCGTTTGGGCGTATTGGAAACCGCCTGCGGCGACCGGGAAATCGCCCGCGCGGCATCGCAGCAACCGCGCCCGCGCCCCGCAGCATTGCGCCCGTCGGCAAGTTATACTATGCTATTTCGCGCGCTTACCGATGGCGGTGAAGGGCGGTCTCCTCGACGGCGATACGTTGTGAACCCGGTCAGGTCTGGAAAGAAGCAGCCGCAGCAGCCGATTCGAGCGTCGAGACCCGGTCGCCCGGATCCGCCACCCGTCCGCCTTGCTTGTCGCGGCGCAGCGCACGCGCACTCCTTTACCCACAAGCCCGGCCACGACGAACACGCCCGATGAGTTACCAAGCACTCGCCCGCAAGTGGCGACCCAAGGCGTTCGACGAGGTCATCGGGCAGGAGCACGTGGTCGCGGCGTTGCGCAACGGGCTCGACAGCCAGCGCGTGCATCACGCTTTCCTGTTCACCGGCACGCGCGGCGTCGGCAAGACCACGTTGGCGCGGATCTTCGCCAAGGCGTTGAACTGCGAGCAGGGCGTCGGCTCGACGCCGTGCGGCGAATGCGTCGCCTGCCGCGGCGTCGATCAGGGCAACTTCATCGACTTGATCGAGGTCGACGCGGCCTCGCGCACCACGGTGGACGACACCCGCGAGTTGCTCGACAACGTCCAGTACACCCCGACCCAGGGGCGCTTCAAGATTTATTTGATCGACGAAGTCCACATGCTTTCAACGCATAGTTTCAACGCGTTATTGAAGACTCTTGAGGAGCCGCCGGAGCATGTGAAGTTCCTGCTCGCGACCACCGACCCGCAGAAATTGCCGACCACGATCCTGTCGCGCTGCATCCAGTTCAACCTGAAGGCGATGGACATCGCCCAACTGACCGCGCAGTTGGAGCGCATCCTGTCGGCCGAGGAAATCGCCCACGATCCGCCGGCGCTGGCGATCCTGGCGCGCTCGGCGAACGGCAGCGTGCGCGACGCGCTGAGTCTGCTCGATCAAGGCATCGCGTTCGGCGACGGCGAAGTGCGCACCGAGTCGATCCGCGCGATGCTCGGCATGATCGACGATCAATACACGCTGCAACTGCTGACGCAAGTCGGCGACGGCGACGCCGACGACGCATTGCGCACGATCGGCGAGATGGCAAAGCGCTCGGCCGACTTCGCCAACGCGCTCGACGAAATGCTGACCACGCTGCACAACCTCGCGCTGTGCCAGATCAGCCCGCAGGCGGTCGAATGGAAGGGCGTTGACGCCGCCACCCTGGCGGAGTTAGCCGGGCGGATTGACGCCGAACTGCTGCAACTGCTCTATCAAATCGCGCTGATCGGCAAACGCGACCTGCAACTCGCGCCCGATCCGCGCAGCGGATTCGAGATGGTGGTGCTGCGGATGATCTCCTTCCACCCCGAACATTCCACCGCGCAATCGCCGGCGCCTGGGAAATCGTTGCCGGAAAATCAGAAGGAAGTTGAAAAACCTGCTATAAATACTGGAAATAGAACGAAAAATCACATCGCCTCGGCGAACGAAAACCACGCGAAACCGATGCCGAAAAAAGATGCGATCGAGCGAAAATCCGTCGCGAATGCGGACGATGCAAACGAGTCACCGCATCAAAATGCGGACGCGCCCGCTGAATCCCGGGCCGACCCGAAACCCACGTTGGAGCAACTTTGCGAAGGCGTGCATTGGGCGACTTGCATCGAACAGTCCGGCTTGGGCGGCTTGCCGCGGGAACTGATGATGAACGCGGCGCCGGTGTCGGCGGACGGCGACGCCTTGCGGTTGACCTTGGCCGCGGCGCATCGCCCGTTGCTCAACCCTGACCGCGTCCAGCAAGCCGAACGGCAGTTGTCCAAGTATCTGGCGCGGCCGTTGAAACTGCATGTCGCGCTCAACGCCGACGGCGCGCAGGGCGGCGAGACCCCGTCGCAGCAGCAGCACCGCGCCAATCGCGAAAAGCACAAGGCGGCGGCGCAGGCGTTCGAGAACGACCCGAATGTGCAGGAGTTGGTGGACTTGTTCGACGCCGAGATCGTCGCCGATTCGATTCGTCCGCCGAGCACGTGAGGGCGGTTTCCCAATTAGACCACTTCAACCACGAGGCGAGCGGAAATGAGCGGACTCAGCGACATTATGAAGCAGGCGCAGGCGATGCAGGAGCGCATGCGCAAGGCGCAAGAGGAACTCGCTGGCACCGAGGTGCGCGGCGAGGCCGGCGGCGGGCTGGTCGCGGTGACCATGACCGGGCGGCACGACGTGCGCCGGATCGAGATTGATCCAACGCTGATGGACGACGACCGCGAGGTGCTCGAGGACTTGATCGCCGCGGCAGTCAACGACGCGGTGCGCAAGATCGAGCAAGCCACGCAGGAGAAAATGGGCGGACTGATGGCCGGGCTGCCGGCCGGGCTGAACTTGCCAGGATTTCCGTCGGCGTGAGGATGGCTGTCTCGCGCGCAGTTGATGCACTTGAAGCAGCGTTGCGGCGGTTGTTCGTCACTCCGCCGTCATTCCGGCTTGGATACCGGAAAAAACGCCGGGAGCGGTTTTTCGCGAGCGTAAGCGAGCCCGAAGGGCGCATATCAGGATGATACGCGCAAAAAAACGCCGGCGGTTTTTCTTTGGCGCCGCGCGCCCGCAGGGCGCGCTCACTTCCCCATGACCGACCCCCGCGCAGTCGATTCCCTCAAAACCGCGTTGCGGCGGCTGCCCGGCGTCGGGCCGAAGTCCGCTCAGCGCATGGCGTTCCACTTGCTCGAGCGCGATCGCGAGGGCGCGCGGCAGATCGGCGAGGCGATTCGCGCGGCGTTGTCGAAGGTGAATCATTGCAGCCGGTGCAACAACTTCAGCGAAGCCGAGCAATGCCCGATCTGCGCCTCGCCGAAGCGCGACGCCGCGCGACTGTGCGTGATCGAAACGCCGGCGGACTTGGAGGCGATCGAGCAGGCCGGTGTCTATCAAGGCATGTACTTCGTGCTGATGGGGCATCTCTCGCCGCTCGACGGCATCGGTCCCGAGCAACTCGGCATCGACCGGCTGGTCGCGCTGATCCAAGCCGGCGCGGTCGAGGAGGTCATCATCGCCACCAACCTCACGGTCGAAGGCCAAGCCACCGCCGACTTCATCATCGACTTGCTGCAGCCCAGCGGGACGCTGGTAACCCGCCTCGCCCGCGGCATGCCGATGGGCGGCGAACTTGAATACATGGACCCCGGCACCCTAGACCAAGCCTTCTCCGACCGCCGCGCGGTGTGAGCGGGCAAGCGGGCGGTCGGGCACGCGCGCTTTTGTGCTATCGTATGCGCCGTAAATCCCTTTGTTTTCGAAATATTTTGAAAACAAACAACTTACCCGCTTTCAGGAGAAACAACATGAAGTATCGGTCCACTCAAATCCGTCACCATGCGGTGCTCGCCGGCTTGCTCGGCGGCTTGCTTTTCGCCTTGTCGGGGCATGCCAAAACCCTCACCCTCGCATATGACGCCGATCCGGTTTCGATGGACTTGCACGAGCAATTGTCGGGCGGCACCCTGCAGTTCTCGCACATGGTGTGCGACCCGTTGTTGCGCTGGAATCAAGACTTGGGGTTTGATCCGCGCGTGGCGACCGGGTGGAAGCGACGCGATGAATCCACGGTGCGCTTCAACCTGCGCAAAGGCGTCAAGTTCCATTCCGGGCGGGAGATGACCGCGAAGGATGTCGCCTTCACTTTCTCGCGGCTCAAGCGCAGCGAGGACTTCAAGGGCATCTTCGTCAACTTCTCGCAAGCCAAGGTCATCGATGACTACACCATTGACCTGATCACCGACGGACCGTATCCGCTGGTCGAGCACACCGCGACCTACATATTCCCGCTCGACAGCGAGTTCTACAGCGGCGTCGATGAGCGCGGCCGCGACAAAGGCGAGGTCGTCAAGCACGGCGACTCCTTCGCCTCCACCAACATCTCCTGCACCGGGCCGTACACCGTGGCTTCGCGCGAGCAGGGGGTCAAGGTGGTGTTCGAGCGCTTCGCCGACTATTGGGACGCCGCTTCGCCCGGCAATGTCGAGCGTATCGTGTTCACGCCGATCAAGGAGGGCCCGACCCGCGTGGCCGCGCTGCTGTCCGGCGACATCGACTTCGCCGCGCCGATTCCGCCGGCCGACTTGGCGCGCATCGATTCCAGCGCCAAGGTCGATCTGGTCACCATGAGCGGCACGCGCATCATCACCTTCCAGTTGAACCAGAAGCGCCGCCCCGAGTTCGCCGATGCGCGCGTGCGCCAGGCGATCGTGCACGCGGTCAACAACACCGGCATCGTCGCCAAGATCATGAAGAATTTCGGCACCGCCGCGGCGCAGCAAAGCCCGAAAGGCTATCTCGGCTACAATTCGGCGCTGCAGCCGCGCTACGACCTGGCGAAAGCCAAGGAGTTGATGGCCGACGCCGGCTATGCCGACGGCTTCGGCGTGACCATGATGGCGCCGAACAACCGCTATGTGAACGACGCCAAGATCGCCGAGGCGGTCGCCGGGATGCTCGCCAAGATCAACATCAAGGTCGACTTGACCACCTTGCCGAAAGCGCAGTACTGGCCCAAGTTCGATGAGCGCGCGGCCGACATCATGATGATCGGCTGGCATTCCGACACCGAGGATTCGGCCAACTTCAGCGAGTTCCTGACCATGACCCCGGATCGCGACAGCGGCTACGGCCAGTACAACAGCGGCAACTACTCCAACGCCGCGATCGATCGGCTGGTGTTGGACAGCGCCAAGGAAACCGATCCGGCCAAGCGCGCGGCGATGCTGCGGCAGGTCGAGCAGATTCTGCACGACGATGCCGCCTTCGTCCCGCTGCACTGGCAAGATCGCGCATGGGCGGCGAAAAAAGGCGTGCACATCGACAAGATCGTCAATGTGATGAACTTCCCCTATCTCGGCGATCTGGTGATCGACTGAGCGCGCTTCGCGCCAGGCGATTGATCGATCCGCCTGCGGGATTGCCGATGGACGCGCGCGCCTTCGCGCATCCGTCGCGTCCGCGGGCGGACTAGCCGCGGGCCGGGCGATGCTTGCGTTTCTGGTGCGCCGGCTGGGGCAGGCGGTGGTGGTGATGCTGGTCATCAGCCTGCTCAGTTTTTCCATTCAGGACGAACTCGGCGACCCGTTGCGCGAACTGGTCGGGCAGCATGTGTCCGAGCAGGCGCGCCATGAGTTGCGCCAAGAAATGGGTTTGAACGACCCGTTCCTGGTGCAATACGGGCGCTTCCTGCGCGCCGCGCTGGCGGGCGATCTCGGCACCTCGTATTTTTTCAAGCGCCCGGCGCTGGATGTGATTCTCGACAAGTTGCCGGCGACCATCGACTTGGTTCTCGGCGCGACCTTTTGGATCCTGCTGTTCTCGGTGCCGGTCGGGGTGTTCGCCGCGATCAATCCGCGCCACTGGCTGTCCAAGTTGGCGATGGGCTTCAGCATCATCGGCATTTCGGTGCCGGTGTTCCTGACCGCGATATTCCTGATCTATTTGTTCTCGGTGGAACTCGGCTGGCTGCCGTCGTATGGCCGCGGCGAGACCGCGCTCGTGTTCGGCGACTGGGAAAGCAGCCTGCTGACCGGCGACGGACTGCTGCATCTGCTGCTGCCGAGCATTTCGCTGGCGTCGGTGATCCTGCCGCTGTTCGTGCGCCTGATCCGCTCCGAGATGATGGAGGTGCTGGAATCCGAATACGTCAAGTTCGCCTGGGCCAAGGGACTGCGCAAGCGCCGCATTTGGATGCTGCATGCGTTCAAGAACACGCTGCTGCCGGTGATCACCGTCGGCGGCGTGCAGCTCGGCATCATGGTGGCGTACACCATCCTCACCGAGACCGTGTTTCAGTGGCCGGGCATGGGCTTTATGTTCCTCGAGGCGATCAACCGCGTCGACACGCCGCTGATCGTCGCCTATTTGATCGTGGTCGGGCTGATCTTCGTCACCGCCAACACCGTGGTCGACCTCATCTACGGCCTGGTCAATCCGATGATCAAACTAATCGGCCGGCCGCATGAATCCTGACCCCATGCGGCGTGCGCCATGAACGCCCGCGCGCTCGCCTGGCGCGACGGCTGGGGCGCGCGCTGGCGCCGCCTCCGCGAGTCGGCGATGTGGCACAGCTTCACCCGCGACCGCACCGCGATGGTCAGCGCCGCGGTGCTGCTGGCGTTGGCGCTGGCGGCGGCGAGCGCGCCGTTGATCGCGCCGTACAATCCGTGGGACCAGACCCAGTTCGACATCATGGACTCGGAGATCCCGCCGCTTGGCAGCGCCGGCGCCGACTCGCGCTTCGTGCTCGGCACCGATGCCATGGGGCGCGATCTGCTCAGCACGCTGTTGTACGGCGTCGGCATTTCCCTCGCCATCGGCGTGTTCGCGACGCTGCTGCAAGGCGTGATCGGCGTATCCATCGGCTTGGTCGCCGGCTACTTCGGCGGGCGGCTGGACAATTTCCTGATGCGCGTCGCCGACATCCAACTTTCCTTCACCACCTTGATGGTGGCGATCATCGTGCTGGCGGTGTTCCAGGCGACCCTCGGCATCGGCTTCTACGAGCGCTACGCGCTGGTCGCCATCGTGCTGGTCATCGGCATCGCCGAATGGCCGCAGTACGCGCGCACCGTGCGCGCTTGCGTGCTGGCCGAGAAGAAGAAGGAATACGTCGACGCGGCGCGCGTGATGGGGCTGCGTCCGGCGACCATCATCTACCGCCACATCCTGCCGAACACCTTTTCGCCGCTGCTGGTGATCTCCACGGTGCAGGTCGCCAACGCCATCATCACCGAGGCGGCGCTGGCTTTCCTCGGGCTCGGCATGCCGATCACCAAGCCGTCGCTCGGCTCGCTGATTCGCAACGGCTTCGAGTTCATCTTCAGCGGCTCGTGGTGGATCACCGCCTTTCCGGCGTTGCTGCTGGTGGCGTTGATTCTCGCCATCAACCTGCTTGGCGACTGGCTGCGCGACCTGCTCAACCCGAAGCGCTACGACCGCTGAAGCCGCCGATGCCTTTGCTTCAAGTGGTCGATCTGGAAGTGGTGTTCCCGCTTCGCAACGGCGCGGTCAGCGCGGTCAAGGGAGTCGAATTCGAACTCGAGCGCGGCGAGCGCATCGGCTTGGTCGGCGAAAGCGGCGCCGGCAAGTCGGTCTCGGCGTTCGCCATCCTCAACTTGATCAGCAAGCCCGGCTATCTCGCCTCCGGCCGCATCTTGTTCGAGGGCCAAGACTTGGCCGCGCTCGACGCCGAGGCGATGCGCCAAGTCCGCGGCAACCAGATCAGCATGATCTTCCAAGATCCGATGATGACGCTGAATCCGGTGCTGACCATCGGCACGCAGATGATCGAGACCTCGCTGGCGCATCGGCGCATCAGCCGTCGTCGCGCGCGGGAGATCGCGCTTGCGAAATTGCGCGCGGTGCAAATCCCGTCGCCGGAAGCGCGCTTGGAGCAGTATCCGCACGAACTATCCGGCGGCATGCGCCAGCGCGTGGTGATCGCCATCGCGCTGTTGAGCGACCCCAAGATCATCATCGCCGACGAGCCGACCACTGCGCTGGATGTGACCATTCAAGCCGAGATTCTCGAGTTGCTGGTGACTCTCTGCGATGATTTCGCGGTCGGCCTGATTCTCATCACGCATGACCTCGGCGTGGTCTCGGAAGCGACCCAGCGCGTTCTCGTGATGTACGCCGGCCGGGTGGTCGAGCGCGGGCGCACCGGCGAGGTCATCGCCGCGCCGCTGCATCCGTACACCGAAGGCTTGATCGGCGCGTTGCCGGAGAACACCCGGCCGGGCAAGCCGCTGAACCAAATCCCGGGGGTGATGCCGTCGTTGCGCGACATCCCCGATGGATGCCCGTTCCACGACCGCTGCGCGCGCGCCGAGGTGCGATGCACCACCGAGTCGCCGCCGATGCGCGCGCTCGGCGCGAACGCATCGCGCGCGGTCGCCTGCCATTTTCCGCTGCATCGCTTGGAGCGGGAGTGAGCGATGCCGCCGCCTGAAAGCCTGCTGTCGGTGCGCGACTTGCACAAGGAGTTCAACCTCTCCGGCGGGCTGCTCGATCAACTCTCCTTCGATCGCGGCAAGTTGACGCGCAAGATCGAGAGCGTGAAGGCGCTCAACGGCATCTCGCTGGACATCGTCAAGGGCGAGGCGCTGTGTCTGGTCGGCGAGAGCGGCTGCGGCAAGACCACCGTCGGGCGCACCATCATCGGGCTGCTTTCGCCGAGCCGCGGCGAAGTGCATTACCAGCAGCGGCGCATCGATACCATGCGCCGCGTCGAACTGCTGCCGTATCGCAAGAAGATGCAGATGATCTTCCAGAATCCATATGCTTCGCTGAACCCGCGCAAGACGGTCGAAGCCACCTTGCTGGAGCCGGTTCGATTCCATTTCCCGGCGCTTTCCCCGGCGCGCCAACGCGAGAAGATCGCCGAGGTGATGGCTTCGGTCGGCGTCGATACGGCTTGGGGCGATCGCTTCCCGCACGAGTTCTCCGGCGGCCAGCGCCAGCGCATCAGCATCGCGCGGGCGCTGATGGTCGATCCCGAGTTCATCGTCGCCGACGAGCCGATCTCGGCGTTGGACGTGTCGATCCAGGCGCAAGTGCTGAACCTGTTGATGCAGGCGCGCGAGGAGCGCGGGCTGACCTATCTGTTCATCACCCACGACCTGTCCGTGGTCGAGCATTTCGGCACCCGCGTGGCGGTCATGTATCTCGGGCGGGTGTGCGAGTTGGGCGCGACCGGCGAAGTGTTCTCGACCCCGCGCCATCCCTATACGCGCGCGCTGCTGAGCGCCATCCCCAAACTCGGTCGCGGCAAGTCGGCGCACATCAAGTTGAGGGGCGAGGTGCCG
>JBPCXC010000019.1:0-1008 GCA_051008875.1 bacterium | reverse complement strand
CGAGCAGACCATGCGCGAGACCCTGCCGGCGGGCGATGCATGAGCGACGCCGCGCGCCGCGCGCGATGAACGCATTCGCGAGCGCGCCCAAACCAGCGGCGGTGTCGGCGCCGGAGGCGTGGACGTTGACGGACTGGCTGGCGCACATCCAAACTCAGCATTGGCGCAGCGTGGATATGAACCTGGAGCGCATCGCTGCGGTCTGGGAGCAACTGCGCGGAGAACGCTGCGGCTGGGTCATCGCGGTGGTCGGCACCAACGGCAAGGGCTCGTGTGCGGCGATGCTGGACGCGGCGTTGCGCGGCGTCGGGCTGCGCACCGGTCGGTACACTTCGCCGCATCTGGTGCGCTACAACGAGCGCATCCGCGTTGACGGCGCGGCGGCGGACGACGCCGAACTATGCGCCGCGTTCGCCGAGATCGAGCGCGCGCGCGGCGCCATTCCGCTGACTTATTTCGAGTTCGGCACGTTGTGCGCGCTGCGCATTTTCGCGCGGCGGCGGGTCGAGGTGTCAATCCTCGAAGCCGGCTTGGGCGGACGGCTCGACGCGATCAATCTAGTCGGCAACGACATCGCGCTGATC
Source organism: bacterium (assembly GCA_051008875.1). Classification (GTDB taxonomy): domain Bacteria; phylum Pseudomonadota; class Gammaproteobacteria; order Arenicellales; family Poriferihabitantaceae; genus JAHRAW01. The sequence continues at coordinate 424 of JBPCXC010000019.1, read as the reverse complement.
ACTTCCATCGGCATCGATCACGCGCAATGGCTCGGCGACAGCCGCGAGGCGATCGCGGCGGAGAAGGCGGGCGTGCTGCGGCGCGGCGCGATGGCGGTTTGCGCCGAGCCGCACCCGCCGCGCAGCATCGCGCGCATCGCCGCCGAGCGCGACTGCGAGTTGCTACAAAGCGGGCGAGACTATCGGATCGAGTCGCGCGGCGACGGCATCGCTTGGTGCAGCGATCACGCCGCGATCCCGTCCGCGTGGCGGCGTTTGAACCGCTTGGCAACGCCGCGCGCGCTCGGCGGCGCGCGGCAGATCGGCAATCTCGGCGGCGTGGTGGCGACGCTGGCGTTGAGTTGCGCGCGACTTCCGCGACACGGCAACAACGCGATCGAGCCGCAAGTTGCGCTCGACGGGCTGGCGAACACGCGCTTGGCGG
>JBPCXC010000018.1:0-2969 GCA_051008875.1 bacterium | reverse complement strand
CCGCGCCGAGTTCGGACGCGACGCTGAGCGACCTTTCGCTGATCGGCGTAACGCTCGCGCAAACCTTCGACGCCGAAACCACAACCTACACCGCAAGCGTCGCCAACAATGTGGTCAGCACGACGATCACCGCGACCGCGACCGACACGACCGGCGCGACGATCACCTACGACACCCCAGACGACACCGACGGAACCACCGACGACGTCGATGTGGAATTGATCGAAGGCGAAAACACGATCACCGTGACCGTAACCGCCGAGGACGCCTCGACGAACGACTACACCATCACCATAACCCGCGCCGCGCCGGATGCGCCGGATGCGCCGACACTGCCGACGCTGACCATCGCGGCGGATGCGGCGACCTTCACCGAAGGCACGAACGCGATGGCCGACTTCACCGTGAGCAGCGACCAACCCGCGCCAGTCGGCGGGCTGACGGCGACGGTGACGCTGACCGGCGCGGACGCTTTCGTCGCCAGCGGCGAGCGCACGCAAAACATCACCATCTTGGCGACCGCAATGACCGCGACGGCGAGTTTCACCATCGCCGATGACGACGCCGACGAACCGAACGCGACCGCGACCGCCACGATCAACGCGAACGCCGCGTATAGCCTCGGCTCGCCGTCCACCGCCACCGCGACCATCAACGACGACGAACCGACGCTGCCAACGTTGACGATCGTGGCGAGCAAACCGAACTTCACCGAAGGCGAGGACGACGACATCACCTTCACCGTGCGATCCAACCAGAACGCGCCAGTCAATGGGCTGATGGTGACGGTGACGCTGGAAGACGCGGATGATTTCGTCGACAACACGACGACCACCGCCGACATCGCGGCGGGCGAGAGAACGGGAACAGCGAGTTTCACCATCATCGATGACGACGGCGTCGTTGACGCCGCCGCGACCGCGACCGCGCGCATCAGCGAAAACACAGGGTTGTATCAACTCGGCACGCCGTCCTCCGCCACCGCGAGAATCTGCGACGACGACGGCGGGGCGTGCGGCATCAGTGCGGCGGCGGAGATGGCGGTCGCGGAGTCCTTGCCGGTGGTCGCCGCGGCGATCGCGGGCAACGTCGCCAGCGCGATTTCCAACCGCATCGACGCGGTTGGCGATGGCGATGGCGGGAACAACAACCTCAACGCCGCTTCGCTGACCGCATCGTTCGCAACGCAAGGCGCGGCGGCGATGGCGGACGGCGCGGAGTTTGAAAGCGTCGTCGGCGACGGCGTCAAGCGACTCTTGGACGGCAAGACGCATTCGCTCGCGTTGTCCGGCGGCGGCGGCGTAAGCGATGGCGCCGGCGTGTGGCTCGGCGGCGCGTATAAAGACTTGGGCGGCGAGGACAAGACGTTGGATTGGGACGGCGAGTTGTACAGCGTGCAGGTCGGCGCCGACGCGCGCTTCAATAACGGCGCGCTCGCCGGCGCGGCGGTGTCGTGGAGCGAAGGGGAATGGGATTATCAAACCGCCGACGACAGCGGCAAGCCAGTCGAAGGCACGATCGAACTATCAACCACCAGCGTGCACCCGTATGTCGCTTGGCGACGCGCCGGCGGAATGGACATATGGGCGAGCATCGGCTACGGCGAGGGCGACTTGGAGAATCGCGAAGAGACAAACGGCGCGCAAGCGTCGGGCGACGTCGCGTTGCGAAGCGCGTCACTCGGCGTCGCCAGCGGCGACCTCGCGGTCGACGGCGCGAGCACGATGCGGCTGAAGTTCGACGCGCAAGTCGCGAACATGGAGGTTGATTACGACGAAGCCGATGACGCCGACGACTTGGACGTCGACTCGCGGCGCGTTCGCGTCGGCATGGAGTTCGGCGGCGGCGCGGCGAACGGCACGCGGCGCGCGCTCGAGTTCGGCGCGCGATACGACGGCGGCGACGCGCGCTCCGGCGTCGGCATCGAACTCGGCGGACGCTTGACGCACGACACCGGCGACGGCGTCAGCGCGTCGTTGAACGCGCGCACGTTGCTGGCGCACGGCGGGAAGCACGACGAGTGGGGCGTGAGCGGGACGTTGCGCTACGCGTCGGGCGCGGACGGTCAAGGTTTGTCATGGCGCGTGGAGCCCGGTTGGGGCGTTACGCAAAGCGGAGTCGATCGCCTGTGGACCAAAAGCGCGGCGGAGTTGGCGTCGGATGATTCATTCACCCCGACCGCAAGAATGGACAGCGAGATCGCCCACGGCTTCGCCTTCGGCGAAGGAATGCTGACGCCGTACACCGGCTTGCGCTTGTCGGACGGCGCGCGCGACTATCGCCTCGGCGGACGATACAAATTGATCGCCTTGCCGCTGGAGATGAGCGTGGAGGCGTACCGCAAGCAACGCGACGCGAACGAGAACGGCGTCTTGCTCAAAGCCGGAATAACTTGGTGACCAACCCGCGCGATTTCCGCTTGCATCAAAAGCAAGCAAGCCTTCGGCTTGCCTCACTCGCTTGCGCGAGTGTGGATTCCCGCTTAACAGACTGCGGGAATGACGGCGGTGGGGGTGCGGGAATGACGGCGGGGGGAGGTGATTGCGGGAAAAAAACGCCGGGAGCGTTTTTTCGCGAGCGAAGCGAGCCCGCAGGGCGCGTATCAGGATGATACGCGCAAAGACGGCGGGGGAGAGGGTTGCCGGAATGACGGCACGGAGAGTGCGGGAAAAACAGAGGCGCCGCCACCTTCACGCCGCCACCTCCACCCTTGCGCCGAGCGGCGGCGTTTTGCGCGGCAGCGCCAGCGCGGCGAGGCAGATGATCGCGGCGACCAGCGCCAGCAACGCGAACACCCAGACGAACTCGCCGGTGCGGCGGGTGACCGACGACACCAGCACCACGCCGAGCGGTCCGGAGCCGAAGAACAGCACGAACTTGAGTCCGAACACCACGCCGTGATGCGCGCTCGGCGCGTAGCGCGCGAGCAGCATGTTCTCAGCCGGCAGCGCGCAGGCGCCGAGCGAGAC
>JBPCXC010000017.1:0-1033 GCA_051008875.1 bacterium | reverse complement strand
CTACTACTATAGCGCGGCGGCGCATCGCGCGTTGGTCGAACACCTGCCGCAGGCGAAGTGGATCGACGCCACCGCGCTGGTCAACTGGCGGCGCGCGGTCAAGTCGCCGGCGGAGATTGCATTGATGCGCCGCGCCGCGCGCATCGTCGAGCGCATGCACGCGCGCGCGTATGAGTTGATCGAGCCCGGGCTGGCGAAGAACAAACTGGTCGCCGAGATCTACCGCTGCGCGATCGAGGGCGCCGACGGACACGGCGGCGACTACCCGGCGATCGTACCGCTGGTGCCGACCGGGCGCGACGCCGGCGCGCCGCACTTGACTTGGGACGACCGCCCGATCCCGAACGACTCCGGCACCTTCTTCGAGATCGCCGGCGTGCATCGGCGCTATCACTGCCCGCTGTCGCGCACGATCTATCTCGGCGCGCCGCCGGACGCGTTCCGGCGCGCCGAGGCGGCGTTGCAGGAGGGCATCGCCGCCGGGCTAGCCGCCGCGCGCCCGGGCAATCGCTGCTGCGACATCGCCAACGCCTTGTTCGCCGCGCTCAAGCGCCACGGCTTCGACAAGGACAACCGCTGCGGCTACGCCATCGGCTTGAGTTATCCGCCCGACTGGGGCGAGCGCACGATGAGTTTCCGCGCCGACGACGACACCATCCTGCGCGCCGGCATGACCTTCCATTTCATGCCCGGACTGTGGCTCGCCGACTGGGGCATCGAGATCACCGAGAGTTTGCTGATCACCGACGCCGGCTGCGAAACCCTGGCGGACTATCCGCGCGAACTTTTGGTGAAGAAGACATGAATGAAAACAACATGAGCGAAGACAAGTGAGTCAATCCGAGCCGAACAGCCCGATCACCGCGAGCGTGGACTTCGACGCCGACGGCGTGCAGCACGGTCATCTATTGCTGCCGCATTCCAGCGACCGCTCGGCGTGGGGCACGATCATGACGCCGATCATGGTGATCCAAAACGGCGACGGCGCGACCGCGCTGCTGACCGGCGGCAACCACGGCGACGAATACGAAGG
>JBPCXC010000016.1:0-5109 GCA_051008875.1 bacterium | reverse complement strand
CGGCTAAGTCGTCGCCACCGTCTGCCGCGTGCTGTGCGCCACCGCGTTCGGCGACACCGTCGGCGCCGCCCGCGACGCGGCGTATCGCCTCGCCCGCCGCATCGCCTGGCGCGGCTGCTGGTACCGCTCCGACATCGCCCACCGCGCCATCGCCCGCGAACTGGCGGCGGGTGGTGGCGGGCGGGATGATGGACCGCGTGATGATGAACGCAACGACGGAGGTCGAAGCGCATGAGTCGTTGCGCTTGGTTGCGCGCAGCGTTGATCGCGATCGCGATGCTGGCTTGCGCGCCGTCGGTTGCGCAGGACGATGCGGCGCAGAACGACATAACGCAGAACGATACGGCACAGAACGAAGCAACGCAGACCAATACAACGCCCGACTGCGACTCGTCCAATCTTGGTATGGCGCAAATGCAGCGCGCGACGATTGCGTTGGTCAATGCGCGCGGCGAGACGGTTGACGTGGTTGCGTTGATCGCCGACGACGAGTTGGAGCGCGCCAGCGGCTATCAGCATATTTGTCCGGAGGTGATCGCACGCACCGCGATCTTGTTTCGCTTCGACGCGCCGCGCGCGACGCAGTTCCACATGCGCAACGTCAAGGCGCCGCTCGACATCGGCTTCTTCGACCGCGCCGGCGTGCTGATTCAGTCGATGCTGATGCAGCCGTACACTGACAACCGCGGCGACGGCGAGGAGACGCTATACGCGCCGATGCAGCCATTCCAATACGCGCTCGAAGCGCGCGACGGATTCTTCGCCGAGCATAACCTGCTCGCCGGCGCAACCACGCTGCGGCTGCGGACGCTGCCTTAATCAAGGGAATTTGTTTATGTGTCAGCGCATGCCCGTCGCCGTCATCGCCGCCCCTCTCTCGCCGTTTTTGCGCGTATCATCCTGATACGCGCAAAGACGGCGAAGGGATTTGCGAGAATGACGGTGGGGGGGCGGCGGGCGATGCGTGCACAAATACATAATCCACTTAAGTTAAGAGGACTGCGATGACCAGCGAGCGCGGGGCGGAGGTGCCGTATGGGTTGTGGCGCAGTCCGTTCGACCCGGCGGAGTTGCTGGCGCAGACCGCGGCGCCGATGCATCCGTTTCGTCATCGCGGGCGGTTGCATTGGCTGCAGGCGGCGCCCGGCGACGGCCGCGTCGTGCTGATGCGCGCGAGCGAATCCGGCGGCGAATGCATGACGCCGGCGCAGTTCAACCTGCGCAGCGGCGTGCATGAATACGGCGGCAAATGCTTCTGCGTGCTCGGCGATGAAGTGGTGTTCAACAACCTCGCCGACGGGCGGATCTATCGTCAGTCGCTGTGCGATGCATCCGCGCCGCGCGCGGTCACCGCCGCCAACGTCGCCACCGCCGATGCGCCGACCGCGTTCGCCGACTTGACTCCATTGGCGCGCGCCAACGCGGTGATCGCGGTGATGGAGTCCGGCGCAGGAGCCGACGCGCGCGACTGCTTGGCGTGGATTGACTTGTCGTCGTCGCGCGCGCCGACGATTCCGATTCCGCTCGCCGAAGGCGCCGACTTCTACGCCTGCCCGGCGGCGTCGCCGGACGAGCGCGAACTGGCGTGGATGGAATGGGACGACCCGTTCATGCCGTGGGATCAGTCGCGCTTATGCATCGCCGAGTTGCATCGGTGCGGCAAGTCGCCGCGACTGCGCGCGCGCCGCGCGTTGGTGGATCGCGCCGAGCGGGCGGTGTGCCAGATCGGATTCCTCGCCGACGGCGGTTTGTTGTTCGCCAGCGACGGCGACGGCTGCGACTTCTGGAACTTGTTCCATTATCGCGGCGACGCAGTCCGCCAAGTCACCGACGACGCGTTGGAATACGGCGAGGCGCACTGGACCTTCGGCCAATGCCGCTGGCGCGAAGTCGCCGCCGATCAAGTCGTCGCGGTGGCGAGCGCGCATGCGGGCGATCGTCTGGTGCATGTCGATCTCGCCTCGGGCGCAACTACGCCGCTGGCCGAGGGCTTCGCCGCCTGCGCGCATCTGTTCGCCGACGCCGCGCACGCCGACGCCGCGGCAAGCGAGTTGCTGTTCATCGCCCATCACGCCGAACGCGGCGCGCAAGTCCGCGCGCTCGACTTGACTCGCGTCGACGCGGACGACTCGCAACACGCCAACGCGGACGACTCCCACCGCACCACAACGCGCATCGCAAGCCGCATCGCAACACGCCCCAGCCGCGCGTTGCACAGCGCCGCGCCGCAGACCGGCGCCGACGACTGCAGCCGTCCGCAACCGATCGCCTACCCGACCCGCGACGGCGCGCGCGCGTACGCCTATTTATACGCCCCGCGCAACCGCCGCCAGCGCGCGCCGCGCGGCGACAAGCCGCCGCTGCTGGTGGTCGTGCACGTCGGGCCGACCAGCCGCGCGACGCCGCAATGGCATCCGCTGAAGCAATACTTCGCCTCGCTCGGATACGCCGTGCTCGACATCAATCATCGCGGCAGCACCGGCTACGGTCGCGCCTATCGCCAGAGATTGCTCGGACGATGGGGCGAGATCGACGCCGACGACATCGCCGACGGCGTGCGCTATGCGCTCGACCACGAACTCGCCGATCCCGAGTTGGTGTTCATCCGCGGCGGCAGCGCCGGCGGCTACGCGGTGCTGCGCGCGCTGACGCGATTCCCGCGGATGTTCTGCGCCGGCGCATGCTATTACGGCATCGGCAACTTAATCACCTTGGCGCAGATCACGCATCGCTTCGAAGGCCGCTACACCGACCGCTTGATCGGCGAAGACTTCGATGCCGACGCCGATCTAGCCAACCGCGCCGACAGTCGCTTCGTCAGTCGCTCGCCGATCTTTCAGATGGAGAGCCTGCGCAGCCCGCTGATCCTGCTGCAAGGGCGCGACGACAAAGTGGTGCCGCCGGAGGTCTCGCGCGAAGTGGCGCAATGCCTCGAGCAAAAGGGCATACAATACGAGTATGTCGAATACGAGAACGAAGGGCATGGCTTCCGCCGCGCGCGAACGCGGCTCGACGCGCTGAGCCGCGAGATCGCGTTCTTCTCGCGCATCATCCGCGCCAAGCGCGAAGCGGACGGCGCATAACGTTTGGTTTCGCGCCGCGCAACGACGACGGCTTCGCGCCGGCGATTCGATCGCTGCCAACTCATCCTCCATCCGCGCCGCGCAACAACAACTTCGCGTCGACGCTTCGCGCATCACTCATCATCATCCATCCTCGCCGCGCAATCATCGCCGTGCCGACGATTCCCGACAAGAACCAGACCCTCGCCCTCGCCGGCGCATTGCAGTCGTCGATGCTGGCGCATCAACTCGCGCGCCACCGTCGCCACGACCGCGACGCGTTGCATCATTCCAGTTTTAGTTTGCTGCGCTTGCAAGCCGATTCGGTCGAGGAGATCTTCCATTCGATCGACGGCTTGCGCCTCGGGCTCGACAGTTTGGTGCGGCTGCTCGGCGGGCGCTTCGATTCCGCTGCGCGCGAGGCGATGCAATACGCCTTCGGCCTGCATCAAATCAGCCGCCGGCTGCAGCACAACCATCCGGTGCAGAGCGTGGTCGGCGAGATGCTCGGCGAACTGAGCGAGCGCTTCCTCCAACACTTCGACAACACCGACCACGACGACGAACTGCACTTCGAACTCGCCGCGCTGTACGTCGCCGGCATCAGCCGCCTGACCCCGCGCCTGATCGTGCACGGCAGCCAACGCAACCTCGAGGACGCGCGCGCCATCCGCCGCATCCGCGCCGCGCTGTTCGCCGGCATCCGCGCGGCGTGGCTATGGCACCAACTCGGCGGCCGCCGCTGGCACCTGCTGCGCCACCGCAAAGCATACGCGCATCAAGCCAAGCGCCTGCTCGGTCCGCGCTTGGTCGTGCCGAAAACGCGTGTCGGCGAAAGCGAGCCTTGACGAGTCGTTTCGATAAACGCAACGCGCGGCGACGCGAACGCAACGAGCCATTTCCCGCGCGTATCCACTCCCGCCGTCTTTGCGCGTATCAGGGACGATACGAGCAATCCACACTCGCGCAAGCGAGTGAGGCAAGCCGAAGGCTTGCTTGCTTGTGGTGCGAGCGGAGTTCATGTCTTGCTCACACCACCCCGCCAGCGTTCAAATTGCCATCCGTGGCGACTGGATTTCCCGCATCCCTGCGGGAATGACGGCGGGAAGGCTTTTTTCTTTTGCCGTCATTCCCGCATTCTTTAAGCGGGAAAAAATCGCCCGGAGCGATTTTTCGCGAGCGTAAGCGAGCCCGTAAGGGCGAGTATCAGGGACGATACGAGCAATCCATCGCTCGCGCAAGCGAGTGATGCAAGCCAACGGCTTGCTGGCTTTTGATGCGAGCGGGAATCGCATGGCTTGTTCACACCACCGCGCCAGATTGAAGATTGCCATCCATGGCGACTGGATTCCCCGCATCCTAAGCGGGAATGACGGCGGAAGAGTGGCTCGTTGCGCTCGCTCTCCACCGCCGTTGTTTCCATTCTTTTTCTTAGCCGTCTTTGCGCGTATCATCCTGATACGCGCCCTGCGGGCTCGCTGCGCTCGCGAAAAAACGCTCCCGACGTTTTTTTCCCGCAATCACCTCCCACCGCCGTCATTCCCGCAGTCTGTTAAGCGGGAATCCACACTCGCGCAAGCGAGTGAAGCAAGCCGAAGGCTTGCTTGCCTTTGGTGTGAGCGATGATCGCGCGGCGGGCGCGCTCGCTTCACCAAGTTATTCCGGCTTTGAACAACACGCCGTTCTCGTTCGTGTCGCGTTGCTTGCGATACGCCTCCACGCTCATCTCCAGCGGCAACGCGATCAACTTGTATCGTCCGCCGAGGCGGTAGTCGCGGGCGCCGTCGGACAGGCGCAGGCCGGTGAATGGCGTCAGCATTCCTTCGCCGAAGGCGAAGCCGTGGGCGATCTCGCTGTCCATTCTTGCGATTGGGTCGAATGACTCATCGGACGAATCACCCGACGCCAACTCCGCCGCGCTTTCGGTCCATAGGCGATCAACGCCGCTTCGCGTCACGCCCCAGCCGGGTTCTACGCGCCATGACAAGCCTTGGCCATCCGCGCCCGCCGCGTGGCGCAAGGTTCCGCTGACTCCCCACTCGTCGTA
>JBPCXC010000015.1:0-9760 GCA_051008875.1 bacterium | reverse complement strand
ATCACCTTCCACCCCGAAGCCTCCGAGCACATCGATCGCTCGCTGCGCCTGATCCGCGAGCGCGGCTGCCAAGGCGGGCTGGCGTTCAACCCGGCGACGCCGCTGGCCGCGCTGACGCATGTGATCGAGCAAGTCGATATGGTCTTGCTGATGTCGGTCAACCCCGGCTTCGGCGGGCAAACATTCATCCCGTCCACCTTGCCGAAACTCGCCGCCGCGCGCGAGATGATCAAAGCCAGCGGCCGCGACATCCGCCTCGAAGTGGACGGCGGCATCACCGCCGCCAACATCGCCGCCGCCGCCCGCGCCGGCGCCGACACATTCGTCGCCGGCAGCGCGATCTTCGGCGCCGGCAACGACGACGACGCGAACCGCTACGACCGCGTAATCGCCGAAATGCGCGCGCAGTTGGCGACGGCGGGGGAGAGCGCGTGAGCGGCGTCGAGATCGTCGGTTATTCAGAGCGCGGGATTTTGAATGCGTTGTTGTATGAAATCAGGTATCGCCGCGACGGTGAAGACTTGCTTAATAGACTCATCGGCGAAGCTAACTTTCCATTCGCCGAAAAATCACCGCCGTCCGGCGCGGCGAAAATTTTTGTTGAACAATCCTTTTCGGACTTCGGCGACGCCGATGCGGTAATCATCATCAACGCGGACGTTGGGAAATGCGCTGTTTTTGTCGAGGCGAAAGTGAAGAACTATGGCGGGCTTCGCAAAGCATTATCGGCTTTTGAACAAGGCGTGGCGACGCCCTCGTCGCCGCCGAATAATTTTTCCTCGAACTTGTTCACCCAGATTTATCACAAGCAAAAGTTTATGAAACATGGCTTGGACGAAATGAAAGCCGGCGTGGAGTTTCCGTCATGGTCAACCAAGCAAACCAGAAAAATCGGCGACAATGACGTGGTCATCGAAGCCGCCAAAGAGATTAAACGATTCGACGATGCGCCGCCTTTTTACTTAATGCTAATCCCGGACAGCGACAAAGACGCGAAAAAGTTTTTCGACAACACCTTGCGCGTCGCTGCGTTTTTAGACGCGCCCGGATGGGACTCGTCGAACTACGGCTATCTGACTTGGGAAACCGTCGAGGCGTTTTGCCGACAACACGAACTGAATGACACCCACGACGTGTTCAAGCACAACGACGGTCAAATCTATTGACGCATCGCCGATGGCTTATCAATACAAACATCATCGCCGCAATCATTTGATTCTGCCCGGGCGCGAGCGGGCGTTGGAGGAATTTTTGAATCAGACGCATGAAGGCGTGCGGCATAAGCAGGCGCACAAGCGCAATCCGAACAGCGAGGATGCGCTGACTTGGTCGTGCTTCGAGATGCTGGCGAGTCTGCCGGCTTTGAGGCGGCGCGCGGTGTTGGCGGAGGTGTTCGAGGACGCGTATGCGGGGCGGGAGGCGCCGATCTTCGGCGATGGCGACGACGATGCGGACGGCGACGGCTTGAACGACGGCGAACCTGCGATCCACATCGGCAAGACCTACGCCGGGCGCACTTGCGGCGAGTCGACCGAAGTGGACGCGAGCATCGAGTCGCGCGGCGCGTTGGTGTTCTTCGAGGCGAAGTTGTACAGTTCGATGAGCATGGCGACCGACGCCAAGCGCGATCAAATCGCGCGCAAGTTGCGCGTCGGCGTGGATGCGCCGCTCGGCGATGCGCGCGCGTTCTTCTTCATCTTCCTCGACATCGCGCCGCTCGAACACTTGCGCGCGCTGCGCCGCGGCGCCGAGTTGGGCGGCGGCAGCGGCTTCACCGACAAGTGGAAGAGCGCGCACATCTTCGCGCAATACAAGCGCGGCGAAAACCTGGACGACGCGCTCGCCGGAATCCCGTCGCCATCAGCGCAAGCGGTCGCGCGGCGCATGGGCTGGCTGACCTGGGGCAGTTTGTTCAAGAGCATCCTGCGCGGCATGGTATAGTCGCGCGATGCAACGCATCACGCGCATCACGAGACTCGGGCACGCCCGCTGGCGACGCCGCTAACGCCGCGGCACGCCCGCGACGGCATCGTCCGCGACGGCACGACGCGGGCGCAATGTCGTTTCGGCAACGATGCTTCGGCGCGCCGCTCGTCGCCTTGCGCCGCTCCTCGCCGGTCGCCGCCAAAACTCGCTGTGATGATTTGCCATGCTCTCCCAAGACCAATTCAACCGCTACGCCGAACTCGGCTATAACCGCATCCCGCTGGTGCGCGAGGTGCTCGCCGACTTGGAGACGCCGCTCAGCACCTATCTGAAACTCGCCGCGCGACCGTATAGTTATCTGCTCGAATCGGTGCACGGCGGCGAAAAGTGGGGACGGTATTCGATCATCGGGCTGCCGTGCCGCGCGCGACTTGAAGTGCGCGGCGAGCGCTTCCGCATGATCGACGGCGAGCACGAACGCGAGTTCGCCTGCGACGATCCGCTGGCGGAAATCCGCAAGTTCCAGCGACGCCATCGCGTGCCGGAGATCGCCGGTATGCCGCGCTTCAGCGGCGGGCTGGTCGGCTTCTTCGGCTACGGCACGGTGCGCTATATCGAGCCGCGCCTGGGCGCGAACGCGACGACCGATTCCAATCCCGACCCCGTCGGCGCGCCCGACATCCTGCTGATGGCGTCGGACGAGGTGGTGGTGTTCGACAATCTCTCCGGGCGGCTGTCGGTGATCGTCCACGCCGACCCGTCCGCGCCCGACGCGTGGGCGCGCGGCGCGCGGCGGCTGGACGAGTTGCTCGACGATCTTTCGCGCCCGCTGGCGAGTCCCGACGCCGCCATTGACAACGCGACCGACGACGCGACCGACGCGACCGACGACGACGAATCCTCGTTCCACTCGTCCTTCCCGCGCGACGCGTTCGAGGCGGCGGTGGAGCGATGCCGCGAATACATCCGCGACGGCGACGCGTATCAGATCGTCCTGTCGCAACGCTTGTCGCTGCCGTTCGAAGCCGCGCCGCTCGATCTATACCGCGCGTTGCGCACGTTGAATCCGTCGCCGTATATGTACTATTTGGATCTCGGCGCGTTCCACATCGCCGGCGCTTCGCCGGAGATTCTGGTGCGGCTGGAGGACGGCGAAGTCACGGTGCGGCCGATCGCCGGCACGCGCAAGCGCGGCGTCGGCGCCGAGCAGGACGATGCGCTCGCGGCGGAGTTGCTCGCCGACCCGAAGGAGTTGGCCGAGCATTTGATGCTGGTCGATCTCGGCCGCAACGACGTCGGTCGCGTCGCGCGCATCGGCACGGTCGCGGTGACCGAGCGGATGACGATCGAGAAATACTCGCACGTGATGCACATCGTCTCCAACGTCACCGGCGAACTGCGCGACGGACTGGACGCGATCGACGTGCTCACGGCGGCGTTTCCGGCGGGCACGCTGTCGGGCGCGCCGAAAGTGCGCGCGCTGGAGATCATCGAGGAGTTGGAGCCCGACCGGCGCGGCGTGTATTCCGGCGCGATCGGATACATCGGCTGGAACGGCAACCTCGACACCGCGATCGCGATTCGCACCGCGCTGATCAAGGACGGCGCGGTGCATATCCAAGTCGGCGCCGGCATCGTCGCCGATTCGAATCCGGCGCGCGAATGGGAGGAAACCATGAGCAAGGGACGCGCGGTGTTCCGCGCGGTGGCGATGGCGCGCGCCGGACTGCGCCGTCCGCTGGACTGCGACGACGACGGCGAACGACGCGAACGGTGACGGCGATGCTTGCGTTGATCGACAACTACGACTCGTTCACCTACAACTTGGTGCAGTATTTCGGCGAACTCGGGTCGCCGGCGACGGTGATCCGCAACGACCAGCAAGACCTCGCCGGCCTTGCGCGACTCAAGCCGACGTTTTTGGTGGTCTCGCCGGGACCGTGCGCGCCCGACCAAGCCGGCGTATCGCTCGCGGCGATGCGGCATTTCGTCGGGCGCATTCCGGTGCTCGGCGTATGCCTCGGCCACCAATGCCTCGGCCAGGCGTTCGGCGCGCGGGTGGTGCATGCGCGCGCTTTGATGCACGGCAAGACCTCGATGATCCATCATCGCGGCGTCGGCGTGTTGCGCGGCTTGCCGTCGCCGTTCGTCGCCACGCGCTATCATTCGCTCGCGCTGGCGCGCGACTCGCTGCCGGACTGCTTCGAGGTGACCGCGTGGAGCGACGACGACGAGATCATGGCGATCCGCCACCGCGACGCCGCCGCCGAAGGCGTGCAGTTCCATCCCGAGTCGCTGCTGACCGAGCATGGCCACGAGATGCTGCGCAACTTCCTTGATCTTAAGACGACGGCGACGACATGACCGGCGCGCCGCGAACCGACTTGCTGAAGCAAATCTTGGCGAGCAAGGCCGATGAGGTTGCGCGGCACGCGCAGGCGCGACCGCTGAACGAGTTGCGCGCCGCCGCCGCCGACTTGCCGCCGACGCGCGGGCTCAAAGATGCGTTGGCGCAGACCATCGCGCGCGGCGACGCGGCGGTGATCGCCGAGATCAAGAAAGCCTCGCCGAGCCGCGGCGCAATCCGCGCCGACGACGATTTCGTCGTCGCCGACTTGGCGCGCGACCTCGCCGCGCATGGCGCGACCTGTTTGTCGGTGCTGACCGACGAGCGTTATTTCGACGGGCGCGATCGCTATCTCGCCGAGGCGCGCGGCGCGTGCGCGTTGCCGCTGCTGCGCAAGGACTTCGTGATCGATCCGTACCAAGTGTTCGAGGCGCGGCTGCTCGGCGCCGACGCGGTGCTGCTGATCGTCGCCGCGCTCGGCGAGCCGATGCTGCGCGAGTTGGCGCAACTCAGCGCCGCGCTCGGCATGGACGCGCTGGTCGAAGCGCATGACGGCGACGAACTGACGCGCGCGCTCGCCGTGCGCGACGGCGTGATCGGCATCAACAACCGCGACCTGCGCACCTTCGAGACTTCGCTCGACACCACGCTCGACTTGCTCGCGCGCATTCCCGACGGACGCATCGTGGTGACCGAAAGCGGACTGCGCGAGCGCGCCGACTTCGCGCGGATGCGCCGGCGCGGCGTGCATGCGTTCCTGGTCGGCGAGACGCTGATGCGCGCTGCGCGGCCGGGCGAAAAACTGCGCGACTTGCTCGCGCCGGAGGCGACATGAAAGCGACGCTGAAGCATTTCGGCAAGATGAGTTTCGAGGCGGTCGCCGACAGCGGCCATCGCGTGGTGGTGTCGGCGTCGCCCGAGGTCGGTGGCGAAGGCGACGGCGCGCGGCCGATGGAGATGGTGCTGATCGGACTCGGCGGCTGCAGCGGCATCGACGTCATGCTGATCCTGCGCAAGAGTCGCCAACTCGTGGCGTCGTGCGAGATCGAACTGCGCGCCGAGCGCGCCGACGCGGTGCCGGCGGTGTTCACCCGCATCCACGCGCACTTCCGCATCGGCGGCGACGACCTCGACCGGCGCAAGGTGGCGCGCGCGGTTTCGCTGTCGATCGAGAAATACTGCTCGGTCGCGCGCATGCTGGAGCCGTCGGTGGCGATCACGCACGGCTTCGAGATCGTCGCGCCGCCGCATTCGCCGGAAGCGGCGTCCGAAGCGGCGCCGGAAGCATAGCGGCGCGCGCGCAAACTTGCTATAAAACCACGATGGAACGCGTCGCCAACTGGTTCAAGCAACAAGTCGGCAACCCGCAGGTGGTCTATCTCGCCGCGGTGCTGCTCGGCTCGCTGTTGGTGGTGGTGTACGCCGGCGACATGCTCGCGCCGGTGTTCGCCGGCATCGTCATCGCCTATATGCTCGAAGGCTTGACGCGGCGGCTGACGCGCGCGCGCATTCCGCGCGTGGTGGCGGTGTGGCTGGTGTTCGTCGCGTTTTTGCTGTTCGTGTTCGCGCTGGTGTTCGGGCTGCTGCCGACGCTGTACAACCAACTCACCGAAATGGTGCGGCAGATTCCGAGCATGCTCGCGCACGGGCAGGCGGCGCTGATGACGCTGCCGGAGCGATACCCGGAGTTGTTCTCGGTCGAGCAGGTGCAGGAACTCATCGGCGGCATGCGCGCCGACCTGACCGAGATCGGCCAGGCCGCGGTCGCGCAGTCGCTGTCGAGCGCCGCCGACGTGATCACCGTGCTGATCTATCTGGTGCTGCTGCCGATCCTGATCTTCTTCTTCCTGCGCGACAAGGCGCGCATCCTCGACTGGTTCATCGAGTTGCTGCCGCGCGACACCGAGCTGGCGACGCGCGTGTGGGGCGACGTCGATGTGCAGATGGGCAACTACATCCGCGGCAAGTTCTGGGAGATCCTGATCGTGTGGGCGGCGTCGTTCGCCTGCTTCGCCTATTTCGGGCTGCAATACTCGATGCTGCTGGCGGCGCTGGTCGGCGTCTCGGTGCTGATCCCGTATGTCGGCGCCGCGGTGGTGACCATCCCGGTGGTGCTGATCGCGTGGTTCCAATGGGGCTGGAGCGGCGACTTCGTCTATGTGGTCGCGATCTATCTGCTGATCCAAGCGATCGACGGCAACATCCTGGTGCCGCTGCTGTTCTCCGAAGTGGTCAACATCCACCCGGTCGCGATCATCGTCGCGGTGCTGTTCTTCGGCGGGCTGTGGGGCGTGTGGGGCGTGTTCTTCGCCATCCCGCTGGCGACTTTGGTGCAGGCGGTGATCGTCGCTTGGCCGAAGTTACACCGCGACGGCGATGGTGATGGTTGATGGCGACCGCAAAGCCTCGCGCCGGATTTTTTCCGATCGGCAAGGCGCGTATAAAAATACGCAACCGAGCAAGCGCGGCAGCGCAACGCCGCCGAGTGGAAAAAAGACAAGCGAGGCGCGATGAAACGAGTCTATACCGCTGAGTCGCTGATCGACGGCCAGATGATCGTCGACCTGCTCGCGCACAACGGCGTGCCGAGCCTGCTGTTCAACCAAAACGCCCAAGGCGGCATCGGCGACCTGCCGGTGACCTACCCGGAAGTATGGGTGAAACGCGACTTCGACCAGTCCAAAGCCCGCCGCATGATCGCCGACTTCGAAACCCAACCGCCGCCGACCAGCGACCTGCGATGCCGACGATGCTCGGAGTGGAATCCGAGCACGTTTGAAATTTGCTGGAAGTGCCACGGCGCGCTTGCTTAAAGAAAAACACCGCTACTATAGTTAGAACCACTTACTTCCTGGAGAAAATCATGCGCGCGATCTTCTATTGCGAGTCAAAGTGTTTCGGAAAAACTCGCGGCGTTAAAAAAGTTGATGGACGATGGTCTTATCGCCGAAGCGGAACACAAAAAGAAACGGCAAGAGATTCTTGACGGCATCTGATCATTCCGCGCGCGCGACGTCGCGCGCTCGAAACCAATGACCACCATCTACCACAATCCGCGTTGCTCGAAGTCGCGTGCGACGTTGGCGTTGTTGCGTGAGCGGGGGGTTGAGGCGGAGGTGGTGGAGTATTTGTCGGCGCCGCCGGATGCGGCGTTGCTGCGGTCGTTGGCGGCGATGCTTGGCGGTTCGGCGCGGGATTTGATTCGCGACGGCGAGGCGGAGTATCGTGAACTTGGGCTGGGCGATGCGTCGTTGTCGGAGGCGGCGTTGATTGCGGCGGTGGCGGCGAATCCGAAGTTGTTGCAGCGGCCGATCGTCGTGCATCGCGGCAAGGCGGCGATCGGGCGGCCGCCGGAGAATGTGCTGGCGATCTTGTGATCGTTGTGATTCTATGATCGTTGTCGCGGCTATGATGGTTTGACCTTATGAACGAAACGACGCGAGCCGTCGCCTTCACCAAGATGGCCGATGGCACGGCGGCGGAGTATGCGTTGCTGCATCGTTGCGAGCAAGCGTATATCCGCGACTTGCCGGCGCGCTTGCTGGCGGCGTTGCGGCGGCTGGAGGATTCGTTTTCCGGCTACCGCGTCTCGCGGCTCGAGCATTCGCTGCAGTCGGCGACGCGCGCGCAACGCGCCGGCGAGGACGAGCAGATGGTGGCGGCGGCGTTGCTGCACGACCTCGGCGACGAACTCGCGCCGCTGGCGCATGGCGAGATGGCGGCGGCGATTTTGCGGCCGTATGTGTCGCCGCGGATCCATTGGATCGTCCAGCATCACGGCTTGTTCCAGATGTATTACTACGCGCATCACCTCGGCGGCGACCGCGACGCGCGACGGCGATTCCGCGAACACGAGTGGTATCAAGACTGCGTCGACTTTTGTGAAAACTACGACCAGAATTGTTTTGATCCGAACTATGAATCGGCGACGCTTGCGTCGTTCGCGCCGTTGCTTGAGCGCGTGTTCGCTGAGCCGTTGGAGGGATTCGGCGAAGATTAATTAGCGTCGGCGCGAGGTGGTGTTGCGCCCGCCCATCGCACGCATCGCGCGCGCCTGCGCACGCCGGCTAGACGTCCAGGTTGGCGACCGTGAAGGCGTTGTCTATGATGAACTTGCGGCGCGGATCGACATCATCGCCCATTAGATCATCGAAGATGCCAACGGCGCCGGCGAGGTCTTCGATGTCGACTCGCAGCAGTCGTCGTGCCGCCGGGTCCATTGTGGTTTCCCATAATTGCTCGGGGTTCATTTCGCCCAACCCTTTGTAGCGTTGGATGCTGATGCCTTTTTTGACGCGCGCGAAAATCGCTTCCACCGCGTCGGTGAAGCGCGCGTATTCGATTTCGGTTTCGCCCCAAAGCACGGTTAGCGGTGCGGATTCGATTTCGCGCAACTTCGCCGACCACGCGATTAAACTGCGGTATTCGGGGCTTTGGAAGAAGCCTTCGCCGAGTTCGAAGTGTTCGTCTAAACCGTATTGATGACGCGTTACGCGCAAGCATTTTGTCGCGACGGTGTCGGCGGCGGTGTCGGACAATTCGTCGGCGGCGGCGGAGTAGCGCAACACTTCGGCTTGCGCGTCGCCGCCGCCGTTGCCGCGGGTGCGGGCGTGATTCAACGCGCCCTCCAACGCCGCGGCGATGCGCGTCAGCGACTGCGGCGTGCGCAAGTCTTGGTCGGTGACCGGCTCGATCGCCAGCAACGCGTTCAACACTTCTTGGTTATAACGCCGCGCCAAACGCGCGATGATGGTTTTGGTTTCGCGGAACTTATTCACCAACTCGCGCAGTTGGGTTTCGTCCAAAATCCGCCCGTCGTGCAACCGAACACGCGCTTGCGCCGCCGCTTGCTCGAGCAGTCGCTCCGCCATTTCGGCGTCGTCTTTCACATACGCCTCTTTTTTCTTCGCCGTCATTTTATACAGCGGCGGCTGCGCGATATAAACGTGGCCGCGTTGGATTAACTCGGGCATGTAGTTGAAGAAAAACGTCAGCAACAAAGTGCGAATGTGCGAGCCGTCCACGTCGGCGTCGGTCATGATGATGATGCGGTGATAGCGCAGCTTGGTGGCGTCGAAATCATCGTTGCCGACGCCGGTGCCGAGCGCGGTGATCAGCGTTGCGATCTCTTCGGAACTCAACGCTTTGTCGAGTCGTGCTTTCTGCACATTGAGGATTTTGCCCTTCAACGGCAGAATCGCTTGGAACTTGCGGTCGCGCGCCTGCTTCGCGCTGCCGCCGGCGGAGTCGCCTTCGACCAGATAGATCTCGCACAGCGCCGGGTCCTTCTCCTGGCAGTCGGCCAGTTTGCCCGGCAGTCCGCCTAAGTCGAGCGCGTTCTTGCGCCGCGTCATGTCGCGCGCCTTGCGCGCCGCCTCACGCGCACGCGCCGATTCGACGATGCGGTGGGCGATGGTCTTTGCCTCGGCCGGATTTTCCAGCAGGAAATTGCCGAGGCTTTCCGCCACCAGCGACTCGACCGCGCCC
>JBPCXC010000014.1:0-1061 GCA_051008875.1 bacterium | reverse complement strand
CTTGTACTCTGCGCGGATGACTATGCGCGCACGTCGTCGGCAGCG
Source organism: bacterium (assembly GCA_051008875.1). Lineage (GTDB taxonomy): Bacteria > Pseudomonadota > Gammaproteobacteria > Arenicellales > Poriferihabitantaceae > JAHRAW01. The sequence goes on along the minus strand of JBPCXC010000014.1, from coordinate 1,016 downwards.
GGGGGGTCGTCGGGTGGAGGCGTCGCGGGCGGGCGCTGGCGCGTCGGGGTTGGCGCAGCCAGAGCGGTCGGGGTTGCGCAATCCGTATGCGCCGGTCGAGGTGTTGGGCGCGGAGGCGGTCGAGCGGATTCACGACGCGTCGATGCGCATCCTCGAGGAGATCGGGTTGGAGATGGTCGGCGATGCGGCGCGCGAGGTGATGCGCGCGCATGGCGCGACGGTGGACGCGCGCAGCGGCTATGTCCGCATCGATCGCGAGTTGGTGATGGCGCAAGTCGCGACCGCGCCGTCGGAGTTCACGTTGCACGCGCGCAATCCGGCGCACAACTCGACCTACGGCGGCGACCACATCAACTTCGCGTTGGTGTCGAGCGCGCCGAACTGCTCGGACTTGGATCGCGGACGGCGCAGCGGCAACTTCGACGACTACTGCAAGTTCCTCAAACTCGCGCAGTGCTTCAACGCGGTCTCGGCGTTGCTCGGCTATCCGGTCGAGCCGATCGATCTGCCGGTGCACACGCGCCATCTGGACGCGTATCTGGCGTTCATCAAACTGACCGACAAGCCGTGGGGCGTGTATTGCCTCGGCAACGGTCGGGTCGAGGACGGCTTGGAGATGATCCGCATCGCGCGCGGCATTGATGAAGCGCAACTGCTGCGCGAGCCGAGCATCATCACCGTGGTCAACACCAACTCGCCGCTGAAGGTGGATGCGCCGATGCTGGATGGCGCGATGCTGATGGCGCGCCATCGCCAGCCGGTGGTGGTGACGCCGTTCACGCTCGCCGGGGCGATGAGTCCGATCACGCTCGCCGGCGCGCTGGCGCAGCAGAACGCCGAGGCGCTCGGGGTGATCGCGCTGACGCAGATGGTCAGCCCGGGCGCGCCGGTGATGTATGGCGGCTTCACCTCCAACGTCGATATGAAGTCCGGGGCGCCGGCCTTCGGCACGCCGGAATACAGCCGCGCCGCGCTGGCCGGCGGCCAGCTCGCCCGCCACCTGGGCATTCCCTACC
>JBPCXC010000013.1:0-12384 GCA_051008875.1 bacterium | reverse complement strand
GAGAGCGACACGGACTACAGATCGGCGGTAGTGGCAGATGTGGAGAAGAGATGGGCGGACGCGTGGGCGCGTAGACTGGGGGTGTGATAGCGTGTGAGATCGCGCGCGCGCAACACCACATCCTGATTGCCCTCGGCACAACTGCTCAACGCGACGCGATGCAGACGCTGCCAGTCCTTGCCGTCGAACTGCGCATGCAACGCGGTCGCGCGCGCGCGGGCATAGATGGAGTCATCAGCGTTGTCGGTATTATCGTCGTCGTCGTTGTCGATGTTGTCGGCGATGGCATCGATGTCGGCATTGTCGACGTTATCGCCATTGCCGACGATGCCAGCGTTGTCGGCGATGTCGCGATGAGCGAACCGAACGCGCACGTTCTCCGCTTCGCCGACGAAGGTATCCACTTCCAACGCCAGCGCGTCGGCGCGGATTTCATCGCCGTGCGCGGTGTACAACACCACCGCGCCGTCGGCTTCGGCGCGATACGACTGGCGATCGTAGCGGATGCGCTCGGCATACAGCCCGCGCCGCCCTTGCACAATCCGCGCGTCGCCATGCAACGTCACGCGCCCATCCGGCTGTGCGCGACCCGAGCCGAGCGCCTCGGCATCGATGCGATCGGCCTCGATCGCAATCGGAAGCGACGCCGGATCCCCGCGCGGCGCATCGCGCAACGCGGCGGGCACTTCGATCCGACTCGGCATGCACAACCGCGCCGATGCGAAACCGACCTCCTGACTGAACTCGGCGCCTTGCGCGAACGCGCCGTCGCAAACGACCGCGGCGCAGACCGCGATGGCCGGCACAAACTGCGACGGGAATGTCTTCATCAACGAACGAAAGGTGGCCGCGATGGGCGCGATTGGATGCGATGGAGCGCGGTGATTATAGTATATGCGCGCGGTCGCGTCGGCGGTAGATGCCGGTTGCGACGAGCGTGGATGCCGGGCACATCGGCATCCTATGCGCGTAGTCGTGTTGATAGAGTATGCGTGCGACTGCAACAGCGGTAGATGCCGATCGTGGCGAGCGTAGATGTTAGTCGCGTCGGCGGCCTATGCGCGCAGTCGTCGATGGTATATGCGCGCAGTCGCGTCGGCATCCTATGTGCGCAGCCGAAGCGATGGTAAATGCTGGTCGCATCGGTTACATCTACGCATGTCGACATCGGCAGCATCTCCGCGTGCTGGCATCAGCGACGGCATCGACGCGAGCCGTATAATCGCCCGGTCGCATCCCATTCATTCGCCGCTCGCGACTCACCACCCGCCACCCTTCGCCACTCGCCCTCGCCATGGCCCTGCCGGATGTCCTGATCCTCGCCGCTGGGCGCGGCGAGCGGCTGCGGCCGCTGACCGACGCCACGCCGAAGCCGTTGCTGCGCGTCGGCGCGAAGACCTTGATCGAGCATCATCTGACTCGACTGCGCGCGCAAGGCTTCGCCGAAGTGGTCGTCAACCTCGCGCATCTCGGCGAACAAGTCCGCGCGCATCTCGGCGACGGCGCGCGCTTCGGCCTGCGCGTCCGCTATTCCGAGGAGCCGCCCGGCGCGCTCGAGACCGGCGGCGGCATCGTCCGCGCGCTCGCGCTGTTGCGAAGCGACCCGTTCATCGTCATCAACGGCGACATCCTGTCGGACTTCGACTACGCCAGCCTGCGCGTCCCGCCGCGCCGCGCGATGCACTTGGTGCTGGTCGAAAACCCGCCGCATCACCCGCGCGGCGACTTCGCGCTGCAGACCGTCAACGTAGATTCATTCGGCATCGAACATGGCACATTAGCGTTGAGCCAACCCGACGATGGGCGTAGCGATGACGGATGCAATGACGACGGGCGCAACGGCAACGCGCGTAACCGAGGCGCGCGCAATTGGACCTACGCCGGCATCGCCTGCTTCCGCCGCAGCGCCTTCGACGACGCGCTCGCCGGACGCTTCCCGCTGCGACCGCTGATCGAACGCGCAATCGCCGAACACCGAGCCAGCGCAGAGATTCACCGCGGCCAATGGCTGGACGTCGGCGCACCCGATCGCCTCGAACAAGCGCGTCGGGAGTTTGGGTAGAGTGCCCGCAGCGTTTTTTCGCGAGCGCAGCGAGCCCAAAGGGCGCGTATCAGGATGATACGCGCAATCCAGTCGCCACGGATGGCAATCTGAACAAAAGCAAGCAACCCTCCGCCCTGCATCACCCCTATCCAAACCCACCCAGCAACCGCCGTGCAAGATCATCTTCGACCGCAGCCAAGTCCACCGCATCAAGATGCTCGCGCATCTGCGTCACCGCCAGTCCCGGATAACCGCATGGATCGATCCGGCGATATGGCGCCAAGTTCATCGCGACGTTCAAACTCAATCCGTGGAAGCAGCAGCCGCGAGTGATGCGCAGGCCGAGGGCGGCGATTTTGGCGTCGCGCACATACACGCCGGGTGCACCGCGGCGGCGTGCGGCGGCGATGTTGTGGTCGGCGAGCAGGTCGATCACGGTTTGTTCGACTTGTCGCACCAACGCCTTCGGGCCCAAGCGCCGGCGCTTCAAGTCGAGCAGCAGATACACGATCAACTGACCCGGGGCGTGATAGGTGATCTCGCCGCCGCGGTCGGTGTCGATCAGCGGGATCGCATCGTCATCGTGCGCGGCGCGCGGCGGCGCGGCGCGGCGCGTGCCGCGGGTGAACACTGGCGGATGTTGTAGCAGCCAGATTTGATCGCCGTCGCCGTCGCCGCGCGCGCGCGTGAACGTTTGCATCCGCCGCCAAGTGTCCGCGTAGTCGCGCAATCCGAGATGATGGATCGCCACATCGGGCGGTGTGGTTGTTGCCACACTCACACTCAAAAAATCAGCCGCTTGATCGAATCGAGCCATTGCGACCACCATGCGCCTTCGGCGTAATCCTGGGCGACTTGCAGTTCGGTGTCGCGCACTGCTTCGCCGTCGAACTTGACCACCAATCTGCCGACCGCTTGGCCGGCTTGCAGCGGCGCGTCGAGGCTGTCGGGCAACTCCAGCGCGCCCGACAACTTGTCGTGCGCGCCTTTGGGGTGGAGGATGCGCAGGTCGTGCTCGATGCCGATGCGCGCGCGCGGTTGCTGCCCCATCCACAGCGGCAACTCGGCGATCTCCTCGCCGCTTTGATACGCGGTCATCTGCGCGTAGGCGAAGAAGCCGTGGCGCAGCAGCGACTGCACTTGGTCGGCGCGGGCGCGGGCGTCTTGCGCGCCGGTGACGGCGGCGATCAAGCGCATGCCGTCGCGCCGCGCGGTGCCGATCAGGCAATAGCCCGCCTTCTCGGTGTAGCCGGTCTTCAGCCCGTCCACGCTCGGGTCGCGCCACAGCAGTTTGTTGCGGTTCGGCTGGGTGATGCCGTTGTAGGTGAACTCGCGTTCGGAATACAGCCGGAATCTTTCGGGGAAGTCGCGGATCAGCGCGCGCGCCAGCGCCGACATGTCGAGCGCGGTGCTGTATTGCTGCGGATGCGGCAGGCCGCTGGCGTTGGCGAACTGGGTGTTGATCATGCCGAGCCGCTGCGCCATGCGGTTCATGCGCTGCGCGAAATGCGCCTCGCTGCCGCCGAGATGCTCGGCCAGCGCGACCGCGGCGTCGTTGCCGGACTGGATGATCAAGCCGCGCAACAAGTCATCGACCGAGACGCGCGTATCGACCTGCACGAACATCCGCGAGCCGCCGGTGCGCCACGCCTTCTCGCTGATCAAGACCTGCGTGTCGAGCGCGGTCTCGCCCTTCGCCAGCGCGTCGAAGGCGAGATAGCCGGTCATCAACTTGGTCAGACTCGCCGGCTCGATGCGCAAGTCGGCGTTGGAACTGGCGATTACCCAGCCGCTGTCGAAGTCCGCCAGCACCCACGATTTCGCCTCGACCTGCGGCGGCGACTCGGCGGACTGAAGCGGCGGCGGAATCGGCTTCAACGCTTGCGCCGAGGCTTGCGCGCAGGCGAGCAGCGCGAAGGCGATGGCGAACGCGCGGGTGAACGAAAATCGTGTCGTTCGCGCGGTCGCGTTCGCCGGCGTATTCGCGGGGGCAAACGCGCGTGCGGGAATAGCCAATGCGCGAACGAATGCGCGCGCGCCGAGCAACGCGCGAACGAATGTGCGGGCGAATGAAGACCGCGCCGTCCGCGCGTTCGCATGTTCGCGTGCGGAGACAACTGCGTTCATCATCATTCCTCCACCACCAGCGCGACCGCGCGGCCGAGCATGGCTTCGAGTTTGCGTTGTTGGTCGCGCGCTTCGGCGCGGCTGGCGTAGGGTCCGACGCGGACGCGATACAGCGTCGCGCCGCTCGTTTGCGCGCGGGTCAGCGGCGCCAGCGGGTAGCCGGCTTCGTCGAGCAGTCGCCGCATCGCGCGCGCGTTGTCGCGTTCGGCATAGGCGCCGACTTGAATCAAGATGACACCGTCACCGATGCGCTCGCCGCCGGCGTAATCGCCTTGCGCGGCGACGTTTGCGCTCGGCGCATTCGCGTCGGGCTCGAGCGCGCGCACTTCGACGCGGCCGGTGCCGTGGCGCGCGATGTCGAGTTTATGCGCGGCGACATAGGACAAGTCGAGGATGCGGTTGTGCAGGAACGGACCGCGGTCGTTGACCTTGACCACCACCGATTTTCCGTTGTCGAGATTGGTCACGCGCACATAGGTCGGCAGCGGCAAGGTCGGATGCGCCGCGGTCATCGCGAACATATCATACCGCTCGCCGCTGGAGGTGCGCCGACCGTGGAACTTGCGCCCATACCACGAGGCGACGCCGCGCTCGACATGCCCGCGCGCCGACTTCATCGGACGATACTTCTTGCCGAGCGCGGTGTAGGGTCGGTTGCCGCTCGCGCTCAACGGCTCGCGGCGCACCACCGCGTCGGCGACCGAATCCGGATCAACCTGCATGCTCTCGGGCGGCAATTCGCCGCCGTAATACCCGCCTGACGGCGCCGCCGGACGCGACGACTGAACGCTCGCCGACGGACTGGCGCATCCGGCGACAAGCAGCGCGAGCGCAATCACAAACGGATACGCGCACGCGGATGCGAATGCGTATTGCATCGGCGTGGTGTTCATCGAAATCGGTTGCGTGAAATTACGCATTGTTGCGCGCGCTCGGACGCGGATGTGAATGCGAACGCATGCTGTGTCGGCGTTGTGTTCATCGGAATTTGTTCCTCGAAATCACTTCATTATTCCGCGCGTTCGGCGTTGATTTGTTGTGCTAATTCGGCGACCGCCATTGCGTAGTTGACGCTTGGATTGTAGCGTGTGATCGCGTAGAAGTTGCGGAAGCCGACGATGTAGCGGTCGCGGCCGGCTTCGCGCAGGTGCAGCAGCGCCATGCGGTCGCTGCCGCCGGTGGCGTCGAAGGTTGCGCCGGCGGCGTGCAGTTGCGCCGCGCTCAAGGTCGGCTTGGCGCGGCGCGTCGCCAACTCCACCGCCGCCGCCGGAATCTCGTCGGTCAATGTCGCCAAGATCGCCTCGCCTTCGCGCCAGCCGTGGCGCTTGAGATAGTTGGCGACCGAGCCGATCGCATCTTCCGGATCGAAGTTCAAGTCGCGCCGGCCGTTGCCGTTGAAGTCCACCGCGTACGCCTCATAACTGGTCGGCATGAACTGCGGGATGCCGATCGCGCCGGCGAACGAGCCGAGCACCGAGTCGGCGGCGATGCCTTCGGCGCGCGCGGTGTTCAAGAAGGCGCGCAACTCGCCGCCGAAGAACGCGCTGCGGCGCGGGTAGTCGGCGGTCAGCGTGACCAGCGAGTCGAGCACGCGGTTGTCGCCGGTGCGCGTGCCGAAGTGGGTCTCGACGCCGATCAGCGCGACCACCACCTTCGGCGGCACGCCGAACTCGGCGGCGGCGCGCTGCAGCGTCGCCTCGTGCGCGTCCCAGAAGGCGACGCCATCGGCGATGCGCCGGCGGTTGATGAATATCTCGCGGTATTCATGCCACGGCAACGCTTCGCTCTGGCGGTTCATCAGACGGATGACCGACGGCTTGATTTCCGCGTCGGAAAGGATGCGCTCGAGTTCGGCGCGCGGGTATTCGTCCTCGCGCACCATGGTTTCAACCAGCGCAACCAACGCCGGATAGTCGGCGATCTCCAACGCGTGACTCGAGCGCGCGCCGACGGCAAGCAGCGTGAATGCGGCGAGCAAGCCGCGGGCGGTTTTAGATCGCGTGTTGTCCATGCCGTGGCAGGATTTTGCGGTTGCGATGGATGCTCATCAAGATGCCGAAGGCGATCATCAAGGTGACCATCGAGGTGCCGCCGTAACTAATCAGCGGCAGCGGCACGCCGACCACCGGCAGCAGCCCGATCGCCATGCCGATGTTGACGAAGGCGTGCAGGAAGAACAGCAGCGACAGGCAGCCGCCGAGCAAGCGCGAGTACGTGTCGTGCGCGTAGAACGAGATCATCAGTCCGCGGCAGGTGGCGAACAAATACAACAGCAGCAGCGCGACCGCGCCGATGAAGCCGAACTCCTCGGCATACACCGCGAACACGAAGTCGGTCGCGCGCTCGGGGATGAAGTCGAGCCGCGCCTGCGTGCTGGCGAGCCAGCCTTTGCCCTCGAAGCCGCCGGAGCCGACCGCGATGATGGATTGGATGGTGTGATAGCCGGCGCCGAGCGGGTCGGCCCACGGGTCGAGCAAGGTGACGATGCGGCGGCGTTGGTAGTCGTGCAGCACGAAGGTCCACAGCGCCGGCGTCGCCGCCAGCACCGCCGTCAGCACCGCCGCGATCGACTTCCAGCCGAGCCCGGCGAGGAAGATGACGATGATGCCGGCGAGCAGGATCAAGATCGCGGTGCCCAAGTCCGGCTGCAGCATCACCAACGCCGCCGGCACCAGCGCCGCCAGCGCCGCCAGCGCGCTTATCGCCGCGCGCGGCGGCAGTGATACGCGAGTCAGCAGCCACGCGATCATCATCGGCACCGCGAGTTTCATCATCTCCGCTGGCTGGAATCTGAGCAGATACAGATCGAGCCAACGCTGCGCGCCCTTGCCGACCACGCCGACCGCCAGCACCACCACCAACAGCAGCATGCCGAAGCCATACACATACGGCGACCAGTGCGCCAACACGCTCGGCGGAATGCGCGCGACCAGCAGCATCAACACGATCGCGATGCCCGCGCGCATGCCGTGGCGCGCGAGCAACGCCGGGTCCTCGCCGCTCGCGCTATACAACGCCAGCACGCTGACCGAGCACAGCATGATGATCGCAATCAGTAGCGGCCGATCTGCGGTCGCCAGCGCCTTCTCGCGCAACGCCATCAGTTCGCCACGGTGAGCGTTTCGTCACCGTCCTTTTGCTTGCTGTCGTCGTCGTCTTGGAACAAGCCGAGTCGTTCGAGCAAATAGAAGTCGATCAGGCGGCGTGCGATCGGGGCGGCGACGCGGCTGCCGCTGCCGGCGTGTTCGACGATCACGGCGATTGCGATCTCCGGTCGCTCGAGCGGGGCGAAGCCGATGAACAGCGAATGATCGCGGTGCTTCTTCGCGGTCGCGGCTTCGTCGTACGACTCGCCTTGCGGGATGCTCTTGACTTGCGCGGTGCCGGTCTTGCCGGCCATCTGGTAGCGGATGCCGCGACCGATGCCGCGCGCGGTGCCGCGCTCGCCGTGCACCACGTCGCGCATCGCGGCGATGACATAGTCATAGGAATCGTCGCGGCGCATTTCGATTCGCTCCGTCGGCGCGCGCGCCGGCGCGGCGCTTTGGCGCGCGTGGGTCTGCGCATTCTCGACCGCGCGCAGCAGCCGCGGCGTCACCCGCACGCCGCGGTTGGCCAGGATCGCGGTCGCGGTCGCCAGTTGCAGCGGCGTGGTCAGCATGTAGCCCTGGCCGATGCCGCTGATGACAGTCTCGCCCGGATACCATTGCACGCCCTGGGTGCGCCGTTTCCACTGCGGCGACGGCAGCAAGCCGCTCGGCTCGCCGTTCAGGTCGATGCCGCTGCGCGCGCCGAAGCCGAAGCGCGCCAAGCCATCGCCGAGGCGTTCGATGCCGAGGTCGTGCGCGAGGGTGTAGAAATACACGTCGCAGGACTGCTCGATGCCGTCGTGCGCGTCCACCGCGCCGTGCCCGTGCGGCTTCCAGTCGCGGTAGCGGTGGCGGCTGTTCGGCAAGCGGAACGCGCCGCGGCAAATCACTTCGCGGTCGGGGTCCAAGTCGTTGTCCAGCCCGATCAGCGCCATGAAGCCTTTGATCGTCGAGCCCGGCGCGTATCTCCCATACAACGCGCGATTGAACAGCGGCAGGTTGGAAGCATCGCGCAGCGCGGCATAGGCGTCGCGATCGATGCCGTTGACGAATGGATTGGGATCGAAGCCCGGCGCGCTGGCGAAGGCGAGCACTTCGCCGGTGGACGGCTGGATCGCGACCACCGCGCCTTCGCGCCCGCGCAGCGCGTGCATGCTCTGGCGTTGCAGTTCGAGGTCGAGGCCAAGATGCAACGAGCGACCGGCGACCGGCGGTGACTTCTCGATGCTGCGCACCGCGCGCCCATGCGCGTTGGTCTCGACCCGCTCGACCCCGGGGATGCCGAGCATGATCTGCTCGTATCTCTCCTCGACGCCGGATCGGCCGATGTAATCGAGTCCGTAATACGCGCGCGGATTGATGCGCGCCAAGTCCTGCGGGTTGATGCGCCCGACATAGCCGACCGCATGCGCAGTCAGCGCGCCCTCGGGATAATGCCGCTGCAGTCGCGCGCGCAGTTCGACGCCGGTGTGGCGATGTTGGTTGAGCGCGATGCGCGCGGCCTCGACCTCGCTCAGTTGGGCGCGCAGGGTTTGCCATTCGAACGACGGACGCTCGCGCAGCGCGGTGCGGAAGCGGCGCAGATCGGCCTCGCCGACTTCGACCAACTGCCCGAGTTGATCGAGCAGGCGATCCATATCCGCGACCTGCGCCGGCAGAATGTCGAGGCTATAGACGCGGAAGTTCGACGCCAGCGGCGCGCCGTTGCGGTCGTAGATCAAGCCGCGTACTGGCACCAGCGGCGCGAGGCTGATGCGGTTGTCCTGCGCCAGCGTCGAGAAGCGCTCGTGCTGCGCCAGTTGGATGTAGCCGAGACGCGCGATCAAGATTACCACCAACACCGCGATCAAGGCGAACGCGAACACCAGACGGCTGTGGATGACGCGGGTCGCGTGCAGGTATTCGTGCGCCGAGGTCATCGCGCCGTGCCGCCGCGGCGGCGGCTTGCTGACCGGCCGCTTCAGCGCGTTGCGCTTCCATCGCTTGCTCATCGCCGGCCTGCCCCCGCTCGGCCCCGCGCCCGGTCCAACGCGAGGCGCACCAGTGGCCACAGCAGCGCGGTGCTGAGCGCTGTCAGCCAGTATTCGGGGCGGATCACGATACCCTCCGCCAGCCGATACACCCAGGCGACGATGGCGATGTCCGCCGCCGCCAACGCCGCGATTACCATGCATTGCTGCCACAGATGGTATTGGCGCAGCCGCGGATGCGCGCTGGTCGCGACCAATGCGATCAGCGCCTTGCCGATCGCGTGCTGGCCGAGCAGCGCGTGCTGCAGCAAATCGAGCAGCAGCCCGAGCAGCCAGCCGTAGCCGATGCCGACGCGGTGCGGAATAGCGATGCACCAATAGAACAGCACCAGCGTCAGCCAGTCGGGGCGGGCGAACTGCAGCGACTCGGGATAGGGAATCACCATCATCAGCAGCGCGCAGGTGAAGGTCGCCGCAATCACCCAGCGGCGCTTCGGCGTCTTGCCGCCGCGCGATCTCATTGCGCCGCGCCGGTGGTCGGTTGCGCTTGCTCGCGCCACAGCAGCAGCACCTCGCGCGCGGCGCGGGCGTCGGCGAACGGGATCGCGGTGATGCGCAGGAAGGTTTCGTTCGGGTCGCCGGCGATCTCGCGCACCTGTGCCACCTTGTAGCCCGCCGGGAAGCGCCCGCCGAGCCCGGAGGTGACTAGCACGTCGCCGCTGCGGATGTCGGTCTGGCCGGGCAAAAACGGCACGTTGACGATGTCGCCGACGCCGCCCAAGCCTTGCACCATGGCGCGCAGGCCGTTGCGCTGAATCTGCACCGGCAGGCTGTGGTTGGGATGGGACAGCAGCGTGACCACACTGTGATTGACTCCCAACGCCGAGACCTGGCCGAGCACGCCGGCGGAGGTGATCACCGGCTGGCCGAGATGTACCCCGGCCTCGACGCCGCGGTTGAGCGCGACGCGGTGGGTGAAGCGCTGCAGCCCGATCTCGATGATCTCCGCTAGCAGTGCCTGCTGCTCGAACTTGCGCGACGCCGAGAGCAGATTGGATAGACGCTGGTTTTCCGCCTGCAACGCATCGTAGCGCTGCAGTTTCGCCTCCAGCATCAACTGCTTGCGCGCCAGCGTCTCGTACGCGCGGCGCAACTCGGCGCGGCCGCGGCGGGCGCTGATCCAATCGTGCGCCATCGCCGGCGCTTGCAGCAGCCACTGCGCCGGCAACGTGATGGCGGTGGCGGTGGCGCGCACCGGCGCGAGCAACTCGCTGCGATGATCGACAATCATTAGCCCCACCGAGAGAATCAGCAGAAAAACAAAGTGATACGCGACGTTTTGCGCGTTAAATATCATCTTTGGATGCGCGCCCGGAATGGGCCGGCGGTCGGGGAATTCGCGCCTCTGGCGGGGTCGCTCGCGCGCAATGCGAATCGCTTGGAGAAAACGAAGGCAAAAGCGAAGGCGACGGCGTCGGCGAAAACGAAGCCGAAGCCATGCCTGCGATCAGGATTCGCCCACGAAGACATCGCCGAGCACATCGATCTCCTCGAGCGCGATGCCGCAGCCCTTGACCGCGCAGGTCAGCGGATCCTCGGTGATTACCACTGGCAGCCCAGTGTCTTGCATCAGACGCTGATCCATGTCGCGCAGCAACGCGCCGCCGCCGGCGATGACCATGCCGCGGTCGCCGATGTCAGCGCTTAGTTCGGGCGGGGTCTTCTCCAGCACTTGGCGCACCGCCAGCACGATCTGCGTGAGCGAATCGTTGATGGCGTTGTACACCTCGCTGCTACTGATGACCAAACTGCGCGACAGCCCCTCGGAGATGTCGCGACCGCGGATCTCCATCTCGTTATTCTCGGATTCCGACCAAGCGGTGCCGATGGTCTGCTTGATGCGTTCGGCGGTGGCCTCGCCGATCAGCACGCTGTGGCGCTTGCGGATGTAGTTCATGATCGCCTCGTCGAAGGCGTCGCCGGCGATGCGCACCGACTGCGCGTGCACCATGCCGCCGAGCGACAGCACGCCGACCTCGGTGGTGCCGCCGCCGATGTCCACCACCATCGAGCCGACCGGATCGCCGACCGGCAAGTTAGCGCCGATCGCCACCGCCATCGGCTCCTCGATCAAATACACCTCGCGCGCGCCGGCGGAGAGCGCCGACTCCTGGATCGCGCGGCGCTCGACTTGGGTCGAGCCGCACGGCACGCAGATGATGATCCGCGGGCTGGAGAAGAATCTTCGCTCCTGCGCTTTGCGGATGAAGTGCTTGAGCATGTCCTCGGTGATGTTGAAGTCGGCGATCACGCCGTCCTTCATCGGCCGGATCGCGCTGATCGAATGCGGCGTGCGCCCGAGCATCCGCTTCGCCTCCTGCCCGACCGAGAGCACGCGCTTGTTGGCGCTGCGCGAATCGCTCTTGATCGCGACCACCGAGGGCTCGTTGAGGATGATTCCCTTGTTCTTAGCGTAGATCAGCGTGTTGGCGGTGCCGAGGTCAATGGCGAGATCGTTGGAGAAGAAGCCGACGAGTTGTTTGAGCATCGTGATGTTTCCGCGCTGGCGGTGATCGATGGTGGTGATGGGCGATTGAGATGGGCGACGGCGACCGTCGTCGGAGGCGGACGGCGCCGTCCGCATACTATCCACACCGCCGCCGTTGTTCAACCGCCCGCGGCTGTGGTAAGTTGCCGCCGATGCCGAACGCCCGCGAACCCGCCGCACCCGCACGCCCGCGCGCCGCCGTGCGCGACGACGATGCGCGACCCGCCGCGGTGCAGCCCGAAGCGCTCGCCCGCCTCGCGCGCATTCGCATGACGCCTCTTGAGGCCGAGTCGTATGCCGCGCAACTGGCGCGCATCCTTGAGTTGGTCGAGCGGATGAACCGCATCGACACCGACGGCGTCGCGCCGATGTCGCACCCGCAGGACGGCGCGCTGCGCTTGGGCGACGACGACGCGCGCGCCGACGACCGCCGCGAGGCGTATCAGCGCATCGCCCCGGCGACCGAGCGCGGGCTGTATCTGGTGCCCAAAGTGATTGAATAGCGAGTCGTCGAATCGCGGTCTCGATCGTCATCGCATCAGTCGCCTCAATCGCCGACCGCTGACTTAATTTAACCGACGCCGGATGCGCGCCCCACTGCACCAT
>JBPCXC010000012.1:0-1912 GCA_051008875.1 bacterium | reverse complement strand
GCCTCGCGGCGTCGCAGGAGGTGATCGTGGTGGCGCGCTCGGACGGCTTGCTGGCGGCCGACATCCGCCCGATGGTGCGCCTCAACGCGACCGTCATCGTCGAGCGCGACGGCCGCCGCGAGCAAGGCTCGGCGGGCGGCGGCGGGCGCTTCGCGTATGACTATTTCAGCGCCGAGCGCGCCGACGAATACGCCCGCGAGGCGGTGCGCCAGGCGCTGGTGCAACTCGACGCGCGCGACGCCCCGGCGGGCGAGATGACCGTCGTGCTCGGCCCCGGCTGGCCCGGCATCCTGCTGCACGAGGCGATCGGCCACGGCCTCGAAGGCGACTTCAACCGCAAGGGCACCTCGGCGTTCAGCGGCCGCATCGGCGAGCAAGTCGCGTCCGACATCTGCACCGTGGTGGACGACGGCACGATCGAGAATCGCCGCGGCTCGCTGTCGATCGACGACGAAGGCGAGCCGACCGCGCGCACCGTGCTGATCGAAAACGGCATCCTCCGCGGCTACATGCAAGACCAACTCAACGCGCGGCTGATGAACATGGCGCCGACCGGCAACGGCCGGCGCGAATCCTTCGCCCATCTGCCGATGCCGCGCATGACCAACACCTATATGCTGAACGGCGCGCACGATCCGAAGGAGATCATCGCCTCGGTCGAGCGCGGTTTGTACGCGGTCAACTTCGACAGCGGTCAAGTCGACATCACCTCCGGCAAGTTCGTGTTCTCGGCGTCGGAGGCGTATCGCATCGAAGGCGGCAAGATCACCTATCCGGTCAAGGGCGCGACCCTGATCGGCAACGGCCCCGACGTGCTGATGCGCGTCTCGATGCTCGGCGACGACATGGCGCTCGACCCCGGCGTCGGCGTATGCGGCAAGGACGGACAAAGCGTGCCGGTCGGCGTCGGCCAGCCGACGATGAAGATCGACCGCCTCACCGTCGGCGGCGCGGCGGTTTAGGTTTTATGCCGCTTGCACTTTTCTCGCTGGGCGTTGTTGCGCTCGTCGTGTGTTCGCTTACGTATTTTCATACGCGCGCTCACCCGCTCCTCGCGCGCCTAGCCCAGCGAAAAAATTGCTGCGCTCAGATTTTCGTAGTTTGGCTTAAGCGGTGACGGTGAACGGTGACGGCGATGAACGGTGACGCGATGAACGGCGATGCGATGGCGTGTTGGAGTCCGGTGGCGGCGGATGAGACCGAGCGCGCGTTGCTCGAGGTCGGTGATTTGGCGTTGAATCGCGCCGACGAACTCGGCGCGTCGATGGCGGAAGTCAGCGTCGGCCAAGAGCAAGGCGTGTCGGTCACGGTGCGCAACGGCGCGGTCGAGACGGTCGAGCGCAATCGCGACAAGAGTTTGGCGGTGACCGTGCACTTCGGTCGCAAAAGCGGCAGCGCGAGCACCACCGACTTCTCCGCCGCGGCGATTCGCGAGAGCGTCGCCTCAGCGTGCAACATCGCCAAGTTCACCGAGGAGGACGCGTGCGGCGGCTTGCCCGAGCGCGAGTTGCTGGCGACCGAGTTCCCCGACCTCGACTTGAACCACCCGTGGCAGTTGCCGATGGAGCGCGCGATCGAGATCGCCACCGACTGCGAGCGCGCCGCGCTGCGCTTCGACCGACGCATCAGCAACACCGAAGGCGCGACCTTGTCGAGCCATCACGGCGTCGATCTATACGCCAACTCGATCGGCTTCAAAGGACTTTCCCGCGGCAGCCGCCACAGCCTCGGCTGCTCGGTGATCGCAGGCGAAGGCGACGCGATGCAGCGCGACTATTGGTACGACGCCGCGCGCGACGCCGCCGACTTGCGCGCGCCGATTGAGGTCGGCGCCGAAGCCGCGCGGCGCACCGCGCGTCGACTCGGCGCGCGGCGCGCGCGCCCCGGCGAATACCCGATGCTGTTCGAGCCG
>JBPCXC010000011.1:0-1309 GCA_051008875.1 bacterium | reverse complement strand
GAGTTCGTAGGGCGTGACGCCCGCGCCCGGCACGAGCCGTCCGCCGCGCTGTCCGAGTTGGCCCCACGCGGAAAGCAACGCGGGGTTTTCGTCGGCGTGGAAGGTGGGCGCGCGCGCGGGCGGTTGCGCGCCGCACGCGCTCGCAAGGAGCAACAGCGCAATCGCGGCGCGTGCGCGCGCGCCGAGTTCGGCGGCGCGGGTGGGGAAGTTGGGGTTGGAGTTAGTCGGCATTGGATTGGTGAGTCGAAGGTTGCGTCGTCGGCGGCGTGGTGACGAACTCGAACAGCGGCGGTGGTTTGGGATTTTTTGCGCCGAGTTTTAGATACGCGAATCGTGCGACGGCTGCGTCGGCGGTCATTGGCGTGTAGCGTTTCCATTGGCGGACGTGGTCAACGCCGGCGACATAGCCGCTTGCGTAGGCGCCGTCATCGCGCAGCACGGTCATGCCGGGAAGCGCGGGCAATCCCCCCCCCCCCGATTTGCGCGCGACGAAGTGGGACGCCAGCTCGGTGACCGCTTTCGCGCCGGACTTGTTGGCGGCGAACTTGAGCGCGTTGGCGTCGTAGAACGGGACGCTGCGATGCAGGTAGTAGTAGCCGGGGGTGTTGAAGTACGGGTCGCCGAGGTGCACCACGCCGGCGACGTCGTCGCGTCGGGCGAGTTGCAGATAGACATCGAACAGGTTGCTTTGGCCGAACCAGTAGCGCACTTCGCCGCGCTCTTTGGAGCCGGCGACATGCAGCCAGCGATCGTCGATCGCGTTGGCGCCGATCAACGCCAGGAATGCGGCGGCGCATGCGCTGACGGTCTGCATGCTGAACGCCGCCGACCAGCGCGGCGAACACTGCGACGACCACGACGACAACTGGTCGCCGACGACGATCAACAGCATCGGCAACACGGCGAAGACGAAGCGCAGTTCCTGATGTGTTTGATGCATGTGCAGCGCAAGCGTGACGACGCACAAGACGAGCAGCAACAAGTGTCGGCGCGGTTGGCGGATGAACGCGTACAGCGCGATCAACAACCCGCCGGCGGTGGCGAACAGCAGGCGCGACAGATAGAAATGAAACGCCGGCGCGTCGCGATGCGGGTCGGCGGCGATGTTGGCGACGAGGTTGGCGTAATAGGATTGGAACGGAAAGCCCCAGGTGAAAGTCTCGAGCAGTCCGACCAGCAGCAGCACGCCGACGCCGCCGACGATGGAAGCAACGATCCATTTGCGCTCGGCGACGGCGCTGCGCGCGAGCCAGATCAAGAACGCGGCCGGCAGGTATTGCATGCGCACCGCCGCCAGCAACGCCAGGCA
>JBPCXC010000010.1:0-2082 GCA_051008875.1 bacterium | reverse complement strand
CGCGCCCTATTCCACCAACGCAATCACATCCTCCGCGCGCCAGCGCACTAAGACTTGTTCGCCGACCGCAGGCGTGGTGGCGTGGCGGCTGCTGTTGGGGAGGGCGATGGTGAGGGCGGCGCCGGGGGCGGTTTTGGCGGTGAGGACGGTTTGGCCACCGTAGTAGGCGACGCTTTCGACGCTGGCAGCGACTGCGTGCATCGCGTCGTCAGCGGCGGAATCGGCAGCGGCAATGGAGATCTTCTCGGGGCGGATGGCGATGAAGGCCGAGTGGTCGGCATTCGAGCGGTTGGTGTTTGAGTCGCTGACGGCGAGGTCGCCGAGGCCTTCGACGGCATAGCGGTTGGCGCCGGTCGCTTTCGCCGGCAGGATGTTCATGCGGCCGACGAAGTCGGCGACGAAGCGGTTGCGCGGGGCTTCGTATAGGTTGCGCGGGGTGTCGAGTTGGCGGATGCGACCTTGCTGCATCACCGCGACGCGCTCGGCCATCGACAGCGCTTCGTCCTGGTCGTGGGTGACGACCACGAAGGTGATGCCGACGGTGTGCTGCAACTTGACCAACTCGTTCTGCATCGCCTCGCGCAACTTGGCGTCGAGCGCCGACAGCGGCTCGTCGAGCAGCAGCACGCGCGGGCGCTTGACCAGCGCGCGCGCCAACGCCACGCGCTGGCGCTGGCCGCCGGAGAGTTGATGCGAATAGCGCGCCTCGAGCGAGTCCAGCCGCACCAGCGCGATCGCCTCGTCCACCCGCCGCTCGCGCTCGCGCGGCTCGACGCGGTCGATGCGCAGGCCATAGGCGATGTTGTCGCGCACGTTCATGTGCGGGAACACCGCATACGACTGGAACACCATGTTGACCGGCCGCTTGTTCGGCGGCAACTCGGCGAGGTCGTCGCCGTCCATTCTAATCTCGCCGCGGGTCGGATTCTCGAAGCCGCCGATCATCCGCAGCAGCGTGGTCTTGCCGCAGCCCGACGGGCCGAGCAGCACCAGGAACTCCTTGTCGTAGATGGTCAGCGAGACATCGTCGACCGCGGCTTCGCTGCCGAACACCTTGCTTAAATTCCGGATCTCGATCAGCGGCTCGCGCATCGAAACTATCCTCGCTTGACGTTGTGGAATCGCATCGCCAGCACCGCGGCGGCGATGGTGATGACGATCAGCACGGTCGAGGCGGCGTTGACTTCGGGCGTGACCGAGAAGCGCACCATCGAGTTGATCTTGACCGGCAGCGTGATGCTGTTCGGACCGGCGGTGAAATAGGTGATGACGAAATCGTCGAGCGACAAGGTGAACGCGATCAGCGCGCCGGCGATGATCGACGGGCGGATCTGCGGCAGCAGGATGTCGCGCATCGCCTGCCATTCGCTCGCGCCCAAGTCCATCGCCGCCTTCTCCAGTTCGCGGTTGACCGACGCCAGCCGACCGCGCACGATCACCGCGACGAACGGGAAGGTGAAAGTGATGTGGGCGATGATGATGTTGCCGAGGCTGAGCGGCCAGGCGAGATCGTGCGGCCACCATTGATTGAAGAACACCAGCATCGCCACGCCCATGCAGATCTCGGGGATGACGATCGGCAGCGACAGCAGCCCGTCGGCGGCGAAGCGCAGCGGGAAGCGGAAGCGCCACAGCAGCACCGCGGCGGCGACGCCGAGCACCACGCTGACGATCATGTTGATCACCGCGATGGTGAGCGAGTTGACGAAGGCCGAGATCAGCGACTCGTTGTCCATCGCCTTAGCGTAGTACTTGGTGGTGAAGCCGCGCCACACGATGTTGCGTTTCGAGTCGTTGAAGCTGAACGCCATCAGCGTGACGATCGGCGCGTACAGCATGACGAAGAACGCGCCGAGGAAGGCGCGCATCCACCACCGCCCGGCGTAGTCGAGCGGCTCGCGCCGCGCCTTAGCCATCGTCCTGCGCGTTCGCGCCGCGGGCGATCAGCAACTGGCGCAAAGCGATCGCGGCGAAGGTCAGATACATCAGCAGGAACGACAGCGCGGCGCCGAACGGCCAGTTGTTCGCGCTTAGGAACTGGCGCTCGATGACGTTGCCGATCAACTGGCTGTCGGCGCCGCC
>JBPCXC010000009.1:0-1240 GCA_051008875.1 bacterium | reverse complement strand
CGCTCGGCGTCGCCAGCGGCGACCTCGCGCTCGACGCGAGCACGATGCGGCTGAAGTTCGACGCGCAAGTCGCGAACATGGAGGTGGACTACGACGACGCGACCGCCGACTTGGATGTTGATTCGCGCCGCGTGCGCGTCGGCATGGAGTTCGGCGATGGCGTCGGCGACACGCGCCGCGCGTTCGAGTTGGGCGCGCGTTACGACGGCGGCGACGCGCGCTCCGGCTTCGGCATCGAAGTCGGCGGACGTTTGGCGCACGACAACGGCGATGGCATCGGCGCGTCGCTGAACGCGCGCGCGTTGGTGGGGCACGGCGGGGACTACGACGAGTGGGGAGTCAGCGGAACCTTGCGCCACGCGGCGGGCGCGGATGGCCAAGGCTTGTCATGGCGCGTAGAACCCGGCTGGGGCGTGACGCGAAGCGGCGTTGATCGCCTATGGAACGAAAGCGCGGCGGAGTTGGCGTCGTCGGATGAGTCCGACGAGTCATTCATCCCGACGATGCGGATGGACGGCGAAGCCGCATACGGCCTCGCCTTCGGCGAAGGCATGCTGACGCCATTCACCGGCCTGCGCCTGTCCGACGGCGCCCGCGACTACCGCCTCGGCGGACGGTACAAGTCGATCGCGTTGCCGCTGGAGATGAGCGCGGAGGCGTATCGCAAGCAACGCGATGCGAGCGACGAGAACGGCGTGTTGTTCAAAGCGGGAATGAGTTGGTAAAACCAAGCGCGCCTTCGGCGCGAAAGAGTGCGCCGCTGAGCGGCTTTTGTGGGGGGAGACCCCCACGCCCCCTTTGTTTGCGGGGATGGCTATCCTGCCATCCACGCAAACGGTGGGCATCCTGCCCGCTTTGCGAGCGCAAGCGTTGTCGTCTCTTCCCGCCGTCGTTGGCGTCAGCGCAACATCGCCGTTTCAACCCACTCGCATCTTGACTTCGATCGCGCGCACGACGATGTCGAACTCCGCCAGCGCCGCGATCAAACTCGGCGCGCGGTGGCGGATTTCGGTGCCCCAGGCGGCCGACTCGACGAACACCACCAGCCGTCCGGAGGCGAACAGCAGCGGCTCGGAGCAACGCGCCGCCGCGCCCAGATGCGCGCGCCAGAACGCGCCCAGCCGCCGCTGCGCATCGCTCGGCGCGGGAGCGTCGCCGTGCCGCCCGCGCGTCGGCGCCGCCGCGAGCAACTTGGAAAGCGCCTCGAACTCCACGTTCTTCGCCATCGCCGGATTATAGC
>JBPCXC010000008.1:0-13090 GCA_051008875.1 bacterium | reverse complement strand
GCGTCGCACCGACTATCATCAAGTGCTGAGCGAGGCGCTCAAGGAGCATTACGACTTGGTCGGCATCGAGACCTATCGCGTGCGCCGCGGCGACTCGCTGTGGCTGCTGTCGAACCAACTCGGCTTCCCGGTGTGGCTGTTGTATCGGCTCAACCCGATGCTGCGCGCGGCCGAGTTGCAAGTCGGCCAAGCGATCGCGCTGCCGAAACTGAAGGCGAAAACGTAGGTCGCGTTGCGGGTTGTCGTCGGCGCGTTTTTATCGCGCGAATTGTTCGTCGCGCAAGTTGCTTCTATCGCGCGAATTCTTTATCGCGCGTTATTGTCGCGCGAATTCTTTATCGCGCGTTATTGTGGCGTCGGACGACCGCGCCGCCAGCGCCTTGCGCTTCAAGTACGCCTCGCGCGCGATCTCGATGTCGGCGAGATAGGGCGCCAACTCGTCCATCGTCAGCGCCTGCGGTCCGTCCACCAGCGCGCTCGCCGGGTTGGGATGGAAGTCGATCAGCACCATGTTGGCGCCGGCGATGACGCCTTGCGCGGTGGCGTGGAACAGATCGAGCAGGTCGTCCGGGGCGCGTTCGCGCGCGCCGACCGAATGCGACGGGTCGATGCACACCGGCATGTGGGTGATGCGCTTGACCACCGGCACATGCGCGAAGTCCACCAGGTTGCGATGCGGGTCGCCCATGTTGGTCTTCATCCCGCGCAGGCAGAAGATGACCTTGCGGTTGCCCTCGCTGGCGAGGTATTCGGCGGCGTTGAGCGACTCCTCGAGAGTGATGCCGAAGCCGCGCTTGAGCAGCACCGGATGATCGCGCTGGCGGCCGCTCGCCTTCAGCAACTCGAAGTTCTGCGTGTTGCGCGTGCCGATCTGCAGGATCACGCCGGTCGGATGGCCGGTTTGCTCGAGCGCGCGGTTGATCTCGGCGATGTGCGCGTCGTGGGTGATCTCCATCGCGATTACCTTGATGCCGTGCTTGCCGGCCAACTCGAACACCCACGGCAGGCATCGCGCGCCGTGCCCCTGGAACGAATACGGGTTGGTGCGCGGCTTGTACGCGCCCATGCGGGTGCACGCAAGACCGGCCTGCGCGACCGCGCGCATCATCTGCTCGACATGCGCGCGCGTGTCCACCGCGCACAAGCCGGCGAAAATGTTAAGGTTGTCTTGATTGAACTCGACGCCGTTGCAGTTGAATCCATACGAGCGCGAGTCGCCGGCGTGGCGGCCGAGCACGGCATACGCGCGCGAGACCTTGACCACGCGATTGACCCCCGGCAAACTCTCCAAGTCGTCGCGGTCGAGCATCGCGGTGTCGCCGACCAAGTAGATTTCGGTCAGCACTTGCTGCGCGCCGACGACCTGATGAATCTTCGGCGTGATGCCGGGCGCGGCGCGCAAGTAGTTCAGGATGGCGACGGTCTCGGGCGAGTCGTTGCCGAGTTGCGGGTCGAGGATGACGATCATGCGGGTGGAGATGGAATCGGAATGAAAGCGGAATCGAAATTACGCGCTATTCGATCGGCAACGCGTCGTCGCTGCTCCATTGCGACCACGAGCCGGCGTAGCCGCGTAGGCGTTCGAAGCCGAGCGTGCGCAGCATGACAAAACTATGCGCCGAGCGGTGATGCGTTTGGCAATAGACGATGATCTCGCGTTCGCGCGACACGCCGAGCCGCGTCAGCATCGCGTTCAGTTGTTCCGCCGGCAGCAGGCGCAGGTTGCGCGCGCGATCGATGGTGTCGAGCCAGTTCAAGTTGACCGCGCCGGGAATGTGACCGCGGCGAGGCGATGCGGACTTAACGCCGTTGTATTCCTCCGGCGTGCGCGCGTCGAGCAGCATGCGGTCGTCGTCGCCGAGCGACGCCAGCACATAGTCGCTGTCGGCGAGCACCGCCGGATTGAATCGCGCGCGCCATTGCGACGACGGTTGCGATGGCGATGACGATTGCGACGACGACGACAATTCGCTCGCGCCGGTCTCGGTCGGATGACCTTCGTTGCACCACGCCGCCAGCCCGCCGTCGAGCAGCGACATGCGCCGATGCCCGAGCACTTCGAGCGTCCACAGCAAGCGACTCGCGCGGCCGTTGCCTTGGTCGTCGTAGGCGACCACATGCGTGTCCTCGCGCAAGCCGATGCCGCGCATCGTCGCCTCCAGCCGCGCGACCGGCGGCAGCAAGCCGGCGGCGGGCGGCTGGCCGAGGATCAAGTCGTGGTACGCTAGATGCACCGCCCCGGGCGGACGATAGCGCAGGTGATTGTCGTGCGCGCCGACATCCACGACGCGCACATCGGCGCGCGGCAGCAGCGCTTCGAGTTGGCGCGGCTCGAGCCGATACGGCAACGCATCGGACGGAGTCGCGGGCTTGGTCGCGGCGTCGTTCATGGCGTATCATTATATTCGATCCGATGCCGACGAACGACGATGCATTAATGAATCGCCGGCGCGGAATCGTCATCGCCGACGCATTCATCGCCGACCTTTTCACCGCCAACAGTTTATGAGCCAGTTCATCGAACGCCTCGCCGCCAGTTGGCGCGAACGCAACTCGCTGCTGTGCATCGGACTCGACCCGATCGCCGATGACTTGCCGCGCTCGGTGCGCGACGCGCGCGCGCCGCTGTTCGCGTTCAACCGCGCGATCATCGATGCCACCGCGCCGTGGGCGTGCGCGTTCAAGCCGCAGTTCGCGTGCTACGGCGCGGTCGCGGCGGAGGCGCAACTGCGCCAGACGATCGAATACATCCACGCGCATCATCCAGAAGTGCCGGTGATCCTCGACGCCAAGCGCGGCGACATCGCCGACACCGCGAAGTTCTACGCGCGCGAGGCGTTCGCGCGCTACGACGCCGACGCGATCACGGTCAGCCCCTATCTCGGCGGCGATTCGCTCGCGCCGTTTTTGGCATATCGCGACCGGCACGGCGCCGACAAGGGCGTGTTCGTTTTATGCCGCACATCGAATCCCGGCAGCGGCGACTTGCAGCAACTGCAATGCGGCGCGCGCACGGTGGCGCAGCAAGTCGCCGCGCTCGCCGCCGGCGAATGGAACCGCGGCGGCAACGTCGGCTTGGTGGTCGGCGCGACTTGGCCGCGCGAACTCGGCGCGGTGCGCGAAATGGTCGGCGACATGCCGCTGCTGGTGCCCGGCGTCGGCGCCCAGGGCGGCGACCTCGCCGCCGCGCTCGACCACGGCCTGCGCGCCGACGGCGCCGGCGTGCTGATCAACGCCTCGCGCTCGATCCTGCACGCCTCGCGCGACGACGACTTCGCCGAAGCCGCCGCCGCCGCCGCCGAAGCATTGTGCGCGCGCATCAATCGGCATCGGAGTCGGAATGACAGCGAGAAGTGAGCGCCATCTCCCGCCGTTTTTTCCGCAACCATCTCCCCCGCCGTCATTCCGCGAAACATCCCCCCGCCGTCATTCCCGCAGTCTGTTAAGTGGGAAAAAATCGCCCGGAGCGATTTTTCGCGAGCGTAAGCGAGCCCGCAGGGCGAGTATCAGGGACGATACGAGCAATCCACACTCGCGATAAGCGAGTGATGCAGACCGAAGGTCTGCTTGCTTTTAATGTAATCGGGAAGCGCGTGGTTTACTCACGCCACCGTGCTCACGCTCAATCCGCCAGATAATCCTCGCCCATTCGCGCGAAGGATTCGCAGCCCAACTGCTTGAGCGTGCGCGTGGTTTCGTCGCGCAGGATTTCGACTGCTTGATTCGCGCCGCGTGCGCCGAGCGCGCCGACGCCCCAGAAGAAGGCGCGGCCGGCGAACGCCATCTGCGCGCCGAGCGCGCGCGCGCGCACGATGTCCATGCCGGTGCGCAGGCCGCTGTCCACCATGATCGTCATGCGCTCGCGCAAGTCGTCCGGCAGCGCGCGCAGACTCGCGACCGAAGTCGGCGCGGCGTCGAGTTGGCGGCCGCCGTGGTTGGAGATGATCACGCCGTCGGCGCCGAGGTCGGCGGCGGCGCGCAGGTCGTCGACGTGCTGCGCGCCCTTGAGCACCAGCGGTCGGTCCCATTTGGCGCGAATCATCTCGATGCGCTCGCGCGTCACGCCGTGCATGTTGAAGTCGGTGATGAACTGCGCCAGCCCGGCGTTGCGACCTTGTCGATAGCGCGCGACGTTGGCGAAGTCCGGCGCGCCGCGCAGCGCGGTGTGCAACGACCACAGCGGATGCGTCGCGCACTCCCACACGATCTTCGGCGTGAACTGGAACGGCAGTTTCAGGCCGTTGCGCAGTTCGCGGTTGCGCTTCGCCCCGACCGGAATGTCGAGCGTGACCACCAGCGCGCGACAGCCGGCGGCGCGCGCGCGCGCCAGCAAGTCGTCCATCACCTCGACTTGCTTCGGCACATACAACTGGAACCAGCACACCTCCGGCGCAACTGCGGCGATTTGCTCGAGTTCGGTGGTGCTGAAGGTGCTGAGGATGTACGGAATGTTGGCGCGTTGCGCGGCGCGCGCCAGCGCCATCTCGGCGCCGGGCCACATCATGTTGCCGAGTCCGATCGGCGCGACCCCGAACGGCAGCGAGTAGTCGTGCCCGAAGATGCGCGCGCGCAAGTCGGTGGCGGTGACATCGCGCAAGTAGCGCGGGGTCAGCACGACCTCGTGCCACGCCGCGCGATTGCGTCGCTTGCCGTGCTCTTGGTCGATGCCGCCGTCGACGTAGTCGAAGGCGAACGCCGGAATGCGCCGCCGCGCGCGCCGCTTGAGGCCGGGGATGTCGGGGAATCGAGTGTCGTAGGTCATCGCCATCGCGCGTGCGGTGCGTTGGAACGCCGCCGAATGCGCGTCGGCGGACGGCAACGGCGGGTTCGCAGCGGACTGTATCATGTCCGCCGCGGTCATCGTCGGCGCGGTTATGCTTCGTTGTGCCGGCGCGCGCGAGTTTGTACAATATGTACACCAGCGCGAGCGCGCACCGCGCCCGACTCACCGACACTTACTTAACACTTCAACGAGGATTCAACCATGACGATTCAAATCGGCGAGCGCATTCCGAATGTGACTCTCGCCAAGTCAACGCCCGACGGTCCGGCGGACATCACCACCGACGAGATCTTCGCCGGCAAGAAGGTGGTGTTGTTCGCGCTGCCGGGCGCATACACGCCGACTTGCTCGCAAGCGCATCTGCCCGGCTTCGTGGTGCAGCGCGACGCGCTCGCCGCCAAGGGCGTGGACACGGTCGCCTGCTTGTCGGTCAACGACGCGTTCGTGATGGGCGCGTGGGGCGCGGCGCACAACGCCGACGAGATCTTGATGCTCGCCGACGGCAGCCACGCCTTCACCGACGCGCTCGGACTCGCGCTCGACTTGACCGCGATGCACATGGGCATCCGCTCGCAGCGCTACGCGATGGTGGTCGAGGACGGCGTGGTCGCGCAGTTGCAGGTGGAGGCGGGCGGGGCGTTCGAGGTCAGCGACGCCGAGACGATCCTCGGCCTGCTGTGAATCCGCCGGCGGTTCGCCGTCGCGATCTTGCGAATCCCGGTATAATCCCCATCTGCCGTGCACGCCCTCGCCGCCGTCGGGCGACCGGGATGCGCGTTCCTTTTCCATGCGACCACCTTTTATATTAGGAGAACTGAAATGAGTTTGAACAACTCCAAAACCGAGCAAAATCTCAAAGACGCCTTCTCCGGCGAGTCCCAAGCCAATCGCCGCTATCTGTACTTCGCCGCCAAGGCCGACATCCAGGGGCACAACGATGTCGCCGCGGTGTTCCGCTCGACCGCCGAGGGCGAGACCGGCCACGCCCACGGTCATCTCGAGTACCTCGAAGAGGTCGGCGACCCCGCCACCGGGCTGCCGATCGGCGACACCTCGGACAACCTCAAGGCGGCCATCGCCGGCGAGACGCACGAATACACCGACATGTATCCGGGCATGGCGAAGACCGCGCGCGAGGAAGGCTTCGAAGAGATCGCCGACTGGTTCGAGACCCTCGGCAAGGCCGAGCGCTCGCACGCCAACAGATTCCAAAAGGCATTGGACGAATTGTGATCCGCCGCCCGCGCGGCGCCGGGGCGTTGTTCGCATCGCTCCGGCGTTGCTGGCGGGCGCAATAGTTCGCAATGGCTTCCCCGCCCAATGTCCG
Organism: bacterium; assembly: GCA_051008875.1. Lineage (GTDB taxonomy): Bacteria > Pseudomonadota > Gammaproteobacteria > Arenicellales > Poriferihabitantaceae > JAHRAW01. Next base: position 6,980 of record JBPCXC010000008.1, on the reverse strand, counting down.
GGAAGGTAGCCTCGACGCGCCGATTCGCCATCCGCTCGACTGGCGCAGCCCATCGTTCCACGACGAGGGCGCGTTGCTCGACGAACTCGCGCGGGTGTTCGACCACTGCCATGGTTGCCGCCGTTGCGTCAGTCTGTGCAACGCCTTCCCGACGCTGTTCGACTTGGTGGACGCATCCGCCACGCTCGAGATGGACGGCGTCGCGCGCACCGACTATTGGCAAGTGGTCGATCACTGCTATTTGTGCGACCTGTGCTATCAGACCAAATGCCCGTATATCCCGCCGCACGAATGGAACATTGACTTCCCGCATCTGATGTTGCGCGCCAAGGCGGTCAAGTTCCGCAAAGGCGAAGTCGGCGCCGCCGAGAAAATCCTGTCGTCCACCGACACAGTCGGGCGACTCGCCGGCATTCCGGTGGTGGTCAACGCGGTCAACGCCGCCAATCAATGGAAGCCGTGGCGCCGACTGCTCAGCGCCGCGCTCGACGTGGACGCGAATGCGCGCGTGCCGAAATACCACAGCGACACGCTGCGCAAGCGGCATAAGGCGAAAGTCGCGGCGGCGACGGAAGCGAGCGCATCGTCCAATTCCGAACCCACCGAACCCACCGAACCCACCGAACGCACCGAACGCACCGACGAACGCACCAGCGGCAAAGTCGCGATCTTCGCCACCTGCTTCGGCAACTACAACGAGCCCGACTTGGGCGAAGACTTGATCGCGGTGCTCGCGCACAATGGCATCGAGATCGAGTTGGTCGGCGAAGAGCAATGCTGCGGCATGCCCAAACTCGAACTCGGCGACTTGGAGGCGGTCGCGCGGGCGAAGCGCGCGAACTTGCCGGCGTTGGCGACGATGGTCGAGCGCGGCTTCGACATCCTCGCGCCGGTGCCGTCGTGCGTGCTGATGTTCCGCCAGGAGTTGCCGCTGATGTTCGCCGCCGACGCGCAGGTGCGCGCAGTCGCCGACGCGATCTTCGACCCGTTCGAGTACTTGATGCGGCGCCACCGCGAAGGCAAACTCGACACCGACTTCGCCAAGCCGCTCGGCAAAGTCGCGTATCACGTCGCCTGCCATCAGCGGGTGCAGAAGATCGGCGCGCAGACCAAGCAATGCCTGCAACTGGTGCCCGGCACCGAAGTGATCGCGATCGAGCGTTGCTCCGGACACGACGGCACCTATGGCGTGAAGCGCAAGTCGCATCGCTTCGCGCGCAAGATCGCGCGCCCGGTGGTCAACAAAGTCAAGCAAGCCGCGCCCGATCACTATGGCAGCGACTGCCCGATGGCGGGGCGATTCATCGAGCACGGACTCGACGACGGCAGCCGCGCCGAGCATCCGATCTCGCTGCTGCGCGCGGCGTATGGGATTTAGCGACGCATCTGATTCGCCGCGCGCGATCAACGCAACCTCAACCAACCGAAGTTATGAACAAACTGAATCGATCCGACTTGCTCACGCTGGAGACTTACGCCGAACGCCGCGACGGCTATCGCGCCGAGGTGATGGCGCATAAGAAGAACCGCCAAGTCGCGCTCGGCCCGAACGCGACGTTGTATTTCGAAGACCGCATCACGATGCAGTATCAAGTGCAGGAAATTCTGCGCATCGAGCGCATCTTCGAAGTTGGCGCAATCGAGGAGGAGTTGGCGGCGTACAATCCGCTGATCCCGGACGGCGGCAACTGGAAAGCGACCTTCATGATCGAGTTCGAGGACGAGACCGAGCGTCGCGCCGCGTTGCGTCGGCTGATCGGCGTCGAGCGCGGAATTTGGGTGCGCGTCGGCGCGCATCCGCCGGTGCATCCGATCGCCAACGAGGACTTGCCGCGCGAGACCGAGGACAAGACCTCGGCGGTGCATTTCCTGCGCTTCGAGTTGAGCGCGGAGATGATCGCCGCGGCGAAGTCCGGCGCCGAGATCACGATCGGCGTCGAGCATCCGGCATACACCCACGCCACCGGCGTGTTGCCGCCGGCGGTGGCCGAGTCGCTGGTCGCCGACTTGGATGCGCCGCGCGACGCGGTGCATTGACCGCGCGTGCATCGTCGCCGCGTTGCGTCGGCGCGCGCTGTCGTGTAGTCGGCAACCACCGAATCGGTTAACTTGAATCGCACCGCAGTCACGCCGCTCAAGGTCGCGGTGGTCGGCGTCGGCTATCTCGGCAAGATCCACGCGCGCATCTATCGCGCGATGCCCGACGTTGAACTGGTCGCGGTCGCCGACACCGACGCCGCCACCGCCGACGCGGTCGCCGCCGACAACGACTGCGCCGCGCATCATTCGGTCGAGTCGCTGCTCGCGCACGCGCAGGTGGACGCCGCCAGCATCGTGGTGCCGACCAGCGCGCATCGTCCGGTCGCCGAGGCGTTGCTGCGCCGCGGCGTGCACGCGATGCTGGAGAAGCCGATCGCGTCGAGCGTCGCCGACGCGCGGGCGATCATCGCCGCCGCCGTCTCGCGCCGCGCGATTCTGCAGGTCGGCCATCTCGAAAGATTCAACGCCGGCGTGATGCGACTCGCCGAACTCGCCGACGACCCGCGCTTCATCGAAGTGCATCGCCTCGGCGAGTTCACCGAGCGCGCCGCCGACGTCGACGTGGTCGCCGACTTGATGATCCACGACATCGACATCGTGCTGTCGTTGGTGCGCGCCGACTTGACCGACGTTTATGCCAGCGGCGCGCGCGTGGTCACCGAGCACGTCGACATCGCCAACGCGCGACTCGAGTTCGCCAACGGCGCGGTCGCCAACGTCACCGCCAGCCGCGTGTCGCGCAATCGCTTCCGCCGCATCCGCGTGTTCTCGCGCGACGCGTACCTCGGCTTGAACTTCGCCGACCAGCAACTCGACTGCGTCCGCATCGGCGAAGCGAGTGGCGACGCCGGCGGCGACTCGCGCTTCCCGCGACTGATCGAGCAGCGCGTCGCGGTCGAGCCGCAGCAGCCGCTGGACGCCGAACTCAAAGATTTCGTCGAGTGCGTGCGCCATCGCCGCCGCCCGCTGGTGGCGGGCGAGGACGGCTTGGTCGCGGTGCAAGTCGCGCAGCAAGTGCGCCGCAAAATCGCCGAAGCGATGGCGCGCTCCGCGGCGCGCTGATTTATACTGAGCGCATTCAATCAGCGCAAAACAACATGACGATCGAACTGTTCCGCGACGACGGCTATCTCAAATCTTGCGACGCGACCGTGACCGCGATCGAGGGCGATGCGTTGTGCGTCGATCGCACCGTGTTCTATCCCGAAGGCGGCGGACAACCCGGCGACAGCGGCAAACTGACTCGCGCCGACGGCGCCGAACTGCGCATCGCCGACACCCGCAAGTCGCCGCAGAGCGGCGCGCATCTGCACATCGTCGAAGGCGTCGAAGGCGACGCGATGCCGGAAGTGGGCGAGCGCGTGACGATGGAGATCGACTGGGCGCGGCGCCATCGCTTGATGCGGATGCATAGTTGCATGCACATGCTATGCGCGGCGATCCCGGCGCCGGTCACCGGCGGCTCGATCGGCGATGGCAGCGCGCGGCTGGACTTCCATCTGCCCGACCCGCCCGACAAGCGAATCCTCGAGGACGCGTTGAACCGCCTGATCGCCGCCGACCATCCGATGCATCTGCGCTGGATCAGCGACGAAGAGATGGCGCAACAGCCGGAGTTGGTGCGCACGATGTCGGTCAAGCCGCCGGGCGGCACCGGACGTGTCCGCCTGGTCGAGTTCGCCGGCGCCGACCTGCAGCCCTGCGGCGGCACGCACGTCGCCTCCAGCGCCGAAATCGGCGCAGTGCGCGTGCGAAGCATCAAAAGCAAAGGCAAGCAAAACCGCCGCATCACGATCGCATTCGCCGACGAATAACGCGCGCCGCCAGTCGCGTGAATCAGCGCGGGCGATTCGAAATCATCCATCCGCTTCGCGACGTGTCGCGGTTGCATAAACTCGCGTTGCCGCGCACTCGCAGTTGCACGAACTCGCGCCGCCACGTGTTTCGGTTGTATCAACCCGCGCCGCCGCGCGACGCTCACCGCGTCGCGCTTCGCTCCAACTCCGCTGTTGCTCGCGCGTGTTGATGTCGGTGAATAGCAACGCATCCGCCGAGAAGTCCGTCGCGCGCTTCGGTTGCATAAACTCGCGTCGCCACGCGATGCTCACCGCGTCGCGCTTCGCTCCAACTCCGCCAACTGCTCGCGCGTGTTGATGTTGGTGAACATCAGCGGGTCGGTCGAGAAGTCCGCCAGCGCGAAGCGATGCTGCGCGTGCCAGCGGTCGATTTTGCGTTCGCCGGAATGCAGGAACTGCTCGAGGCTGTCGGCGAGGTCGCGGTGGATCAGCGAATGCACCGGCTGCGCGCGCGCGCCGTCGTGCGCGACCGCGAGCCGGACGCCTTCGCGCTCGGCGGCGGCGAGCAGGGTCGCGGCGTAGTCGGCGCGCACGAACGGACCGTCGCACGGAATCGTCAGCAGCCACGGATGCGCCGCCGCCGCCAGCGCGGCGTGCATGCCGGCCAGCGGTCCTTGATGATCGGCGAGGCGATCGGTCACCACCGCGCAGCCGAGCCGCCGATACGCCGCCAGATTGCGGTTGGCGTTGATCAGCACCTCCGCCGCCTGCGTCGCCAGCGCGTCGCGGATGCGCGCCGCCAGCGGCTCGCCGCGAAACAAGATCAAGCCCTTGTCGTCGCCGCCCATCCGCGTCGCCCGCCCGCCGGCCAACACCACCGCGCTGAGCGCGATCGGCGTCGTTTTCGATTCGTCGTCGGGCATGGTCAAACTCGTTCGCCGATACTGCGCGTCGATCGCGGGTTGTCGGCTTCTATCGTTAACGGCGTGACATTCGGCGACGTATCCGCCGCCGGCAACAGTTCGCCGCGCGTCAGCACCAAGCGGCGGTCAATCAATTCGGCGAACGCTTCGTCGTTGTGGCTGGCGATCATCAGCGCCGCGCCGGCGCGTTTCAGGCGCGCCAACAACGCGACCGTGCGCGTTTGCGATTCGTTGTCCATGTTGGCGATCGGCTCGTCGAGCAGCAGCGCTTGCGCGCGTCGCAGCCATGCGCGCGCCAACGCGACGCGCTGCTTTTCGCCGCTCGACAGCGCCTTCGCGCGATTGGCGGCAAGGTCGCCGAGCCGCGCCCATTCCAACGCCTGCGCGACTTTGCGCGCGCGCTCCGCCCGCCCGAGATTGCGCGGCAGCGCGAGCGCGAGATTGCGCGTGACATCGCCGTCGAACAAGTACGGTTGCTGATGCAAATACATCACCTCGCGTTGCAGCCATCGCTTGCATCTCGCCCACGGTTGCGGCGTGCTTGGCGCGTCGCCGCCGACGAACTCGACCATGCATTGCGTCGGACGCTCGAGCCCGGCGAGGATGCGCAGCAGCGTGGTCTTGCCAGCGCCGTTCTCGCCCGACAACAGGATCGCCGCGCCGGACTCGACGCTGATCTCGACGCGCGCGAGCAGCAGTCGTCGTTGGAACGACTTGCGCACTTCGGTGTAGCGGATGCGTTCGAGCGCGCTCATGCCGACGCCGAGACGCGTCCGCGTCCTTGGAAGTATTGCAGCGCGAGGTTGAGCGCCAGCGCGAGCACGAGCAGCACGATGCCGAGCGCGATGCCTTGCGCGAAGTTGCCCTTGCTGGTTTCGAGCGCGATCGCGGTCGGGATGTTGCGGGTGTGGTGCAGGATGTTGCCGCCGACCATCATCGACGCGCCGACTTCGGCGATGATGCGCCCGAAGCCCGCCAGCATCGCCGCCAGCAGGGCGAAGCGCACTTCGCCGAGCACCATCGCGAAGGTGCGCGCCGGCGCGATGCCGAGCATCCGCGCGGTCTCCCACGCGCGCCGGTCGGCCGACTGGAACGCGGCGTGCCCCATCGACACCAGGATCGGAAACGCCAGCATGATCTGCGCCAGGATCATCGCCGACTGCGTGAACAGCAGCCGCCATTCGCCGAGCGGACCTTGGCGCGACAGCAGCAAGTAAACGGTCAGCCCGATCACCACCGCCGGCAGCGACAGCAGCGTGTTGAACAGCGACAGCAGCAGCCGCCGCCCGGGGAAGTCGAACTGCGCCAGCGCGAACGCGACCAGCAGCGCCGGCGGAATCGCGATCGCGATCGCAGTAAGCGAGACGCGAAAGGAGATGCCGACGATCTCCCACAGCGCCGCGTCGCCGCGCAGCAGCAGCGCCAGCGCGGCGAGCGATGCGTCGGCGATGGACTCCATCATTCGCCCATCATTCGCCAGTCGCCGCGCGCGAGATCGGCGTGAACAAGCGCTCGCCGTTGACGGTGTAAGCGCCGATCGCGTCTTGTCCGGCGGGCGCGGCGAGCCACTCGATCAACGCGCATGCGCCGGCGAAGTTGATGCGGTGGCGGCGCGGATTGACCGCGATCGCGCCGTATGGATTGCGCAGCGACGGGTCGCCTTGATACAGCGGCCGCAGCGCGCTGTTGGCGCGCAGGAACAGCCAAGTGCCGCGGTCGATCAACGTGTATGCGCGCAGTTCGTCGGCGATCTGCAAGGTCTTGCCCATGCCTTGCCCGACCTGCAGATGCCACGGCAACTCGGCGCGCACGCCGGCGGCGCGCCACAGGTCGAGTTCCTTCTTGTGCGTGCCCGAGTCGTCGCCGCGCGAGACGAACGCGTGCGCACCGCGGCGCAGTCGCTGGAAGGCGTCGGCGGCGGAAGTCGCATCGCGCAACGCGGCCGGGTCGTCGGCCGGACCGATCAGGATGAAGTCGGTGACCATGATGTCGCGGCGATGCACGCCGTGGCCGCCGGCGATGAAGCGCGCCTCGCTTTGCGGCGCATGCACCAGCAGCGCATCGACGTCGCCGCTCATCCCGAGCCGCAGCGCCTTGCCGGTGCCGACCGAGATCACCCGGACTTGGTAGCCGCGTTCGCGCTCGAACTGCGGCAGCAAGACTTCGAGCAAGCCGGAGTTGTCGGTGCTGGTGGTGGTCGCCAAGCGCACGACGCGACTCC
>JBPCXC010000007.1:0-3057 GCA_051008875.1 bacterium | reverse complement strand
GGTCTTCGACCGGCCGTGATCCAAACTCAGCGTGTCGATGCCGATGCCGGCGACGCCGCGCGCCACCAGCAACTTGGCGGCGGCGGCGGAGAAGCCGGGGAAGCGCATCACCTTGTCGCCGTCCATGTTGATATACCGCTTCGGCGTGGCGAATCTTTTGTGCCAGCCGGTGTTCATCACGAACAGCGAGTTCGCCGGCACCGTGCCGTGGCGCGCCTCCCAGCGCTCGATGTCGGCGGGCGTCAGTTCGTAGTCGTGATCGGCCGACGACGACGCTTGCGCGTCCAACACCACCAGCGGCAGGATCAACTCGTGCAGCGCGAGTTGATCGATCGCGCGCTTGCCTTGCACGAAATGCGACGGCGCATCCACATGCGTGCCGGTGTTCTCGCCCATGCTGAACTTGTGCAGTTGATAGCCGCCGGTGTGGTAGTCCACCAGCCGATCCTTCTTGAACGGCACGCCGCCGGGCCAGAACGCCATGTCGTCGTGCATCGCATGGGTCAGATCAACCACCTTGCTCGCGGTGAACGGCGCGATGTTTCCATCGGCTTGCGCCGTCGCGCTAAACGTCAGCGACAACGACAACGCGATTACGACGGCGACCGAAGCCGCCGGTTTGGTCAAGTCGGCAAGTGTTTTCATATCGTGTCCTCCGATTGGCATTGAACAATGGGGAACGCATCCCCCGAACGCGCAGTATAACCCGCTCCCGCGCGCCGGTCGGATGTGATATTTTCGCCGTCGTCATCCATCCATTCCACACGCAAGCACAACCACGATGAGCCGCAAGCGGGCGCGTTCCCGCAGTGGGCGCAGTGATCGCAGCGCGCGCAACGCACGCGGCAAACGCGGCGGCGGCATCGCGCAACGGCCGCGGTCGCCGACGCGCAATCCATACCCGCCGTTCGACTTGCTCAGCGCCGAGCAGATCGATGCGATCGATCGCGCGGCGATGCGGATTCTGGCAGACCACGGACTCGAGTTCCGCGCGCGCTCGGCGTTGGAGACGCTCGACCATCACGGCGCCGAGGTGGACTGGGATTCGGGCGTGGTCAAGTTCGACGCCGCGCTGATCGCGAAGCATCTCGCCGACGCGCCGTCGTCGTTCACATTGCACGCGCGCAACGCCGACAAGGACGTCGTCATCGGCGGCGACCACATCGCCTTCGCGCCGGTCAGCGGACCGCCGAACATCTCCGACTTGGATCGCGGACGACGCGCCGGCACCTACGCCGATCAATGCAACTTGATTCGCCTGACGCAGTCGCTGAACGCGATTCATTTGACCGGCGGCTCGTCGGTCGAGGCGATGGACTTGCCGGCGACCACGCGGCATCTCGACTTGTATCGCGCGCAGAGCGTGCTCAGCGATCAAGTGTGGAACGCGCGCGCGATCGGTCGCCAGCGAGTCGCCGACGCGATCGAGATCGCCTGCATCGCGCGCGACACCGACCGCGACGGACTGCGCGCCAGGCCCGGGCTGCTGACCGTCATCAACGTCAACTCGCCGTTGGTGATGGACAAAGAAATGATCGCCGGCTTGACCGAAATGACGCTGCACGGTCAGCCGTGCATCATCACGCCGTTCACGCTCGCCGGCGCGATGAGTCCGGTCACGCTCGCCGGTGCGCTGGCGCAACAAACTGCCGAGGCGCTGGCGGTGATCGCGTATCTGCAGATGCTGCGACCCGGTTGCCCGTGCGGCTTCGGCGGCTTCACCTCCAACGTCGACATGAAGTCCGGCGCGCCGGCGTTCGGCACGCCGGAGTACGTCAAGGGCGTGCTGGTCGGCGGACAACTCGCGCGCCACTACGACTTGCCGTATCGCTCGAGCAACGTCAACGCCGCCAACGTCGCCGACGCGCAAGCGACATACGAATCGGCGATGTCATTGTGGGCGTGTTTTTTAGCGCACGCCAACTTGGTCAACCACGCGGTCGGTTGGATGGAAGGCGGTTTATGCGCGTCGTTGGAGAAGTTCATCATCGACGCCGAAATGATTCAAGCACTGTGCGCCGCGTTCGAGCCGTTGAAGTTGGACGACGACGAGTTCGGTATGGACGCCATCGCCCAAGCCGGTCACGGCGGACACTTCTTCGGCACCGCGCACACCATGGCACGCTACCGCACCGCGTTCTACCAACCGCTGCTGTCCGACTGGCGCAACTTCGAAACCTGGCGCGACGACGGCGCGCAAACGGCGACGATGCGCGCCAATCGGATTTGGAAAACGCTGCTCGACGAGTACGAACCGCCACCGATTGCGCAACGTAATGTGGATGAGATTGATCGGTATATTGAACGGCGCAAAGAGGAGATTAAGAAACACGGCGTGGTGTGATGACGGCGTAGCAGTGAACGCGCCTTCGACGCGCCGCGCCGACAGAACCTTCCGCCATTCCCGCAAAGCAAAAGGCTCGCTTACGCTCGCGCACAGTGAAAAAACTCCCCTTCTCGTCATTCCCGCAACATCTCCCCCTCTCGTCATTCCCGCAGTCTTTAAGCGGGAATCCATGTGTTTCTTTTGCCGGCTTTTGTCGTGCGCGCAGCGCCACTCTATGCCGTCATTCCCGTAATGTGTTAAGCGGGAATCTCTTTTTCTTTAAGACCCCGCGCTTGGTTCTACCAACTCATTCCCGCTTCGAACACAACGCCGCTCTCGTCGCCGCTCGCATCGCGTTGCTTGCGATACGCCTCGACGCTCATCGCCAACGGCAGCGCGGTCGGTTTGTATCGCCCGCCGAAGCGCCAGTCGCGCGCGCCGTCCGCCAAACGCAGACCGGTGTACGGCGTCAGCATCCCCTCTCCGAAGGCGAAGCCGTAGCCGAGTTCGCCGTCCATCCGCATCGTCGGGTCGAACGACTCGTCCGACGAGTCATCCGCCAACTCCGCCGCGCTTTCGTTCCACAATCCATCGACGCCACTTCGCGTAACGCCCCAGCCCGGCTCCACGCGCCACGCCAAACCCTGACCGTCCGCGCCCGCCGCATGCCGCAGCGTCCCGCTCACGCCCCACTCCTCGTAGTCGGCGCTGTGCGCCAGCAACGCGCGCGC
>JBPCXC010000006.1:0-3725 GCA_051008875.1 bacterium | reverse complement strand
GGTCCGCGACGCGACCAAGACCGTCACCATCGCTGTGGCGCACGTCGAATACGAGTCCGACAAGCGGCATTACGCTCACATTGACTGCCCTGGTCACGCCGACTTCATCAAGAACATGATCACCGGAGCCGCCCAAATGGACGGCGCCATTCTCGTGGTTTCGGCGGCCGACGGCCCGATGCCGCAGACGCGAGAGCACATCCTGCTTGCTCGTCAGGTGGGCGTGCCGCGGATTGTGGTCTTCTTGAACAAGTGCGACCTGGTCGACGACGAAGAGTTGCTCGAGTTGGTCGAATTGGAAATCCGCGAGTTGCTCTCGACCCACGATTTCCCGGGCGATGACATTCCCATCGTTCGCGGCAACGCCAAGGCTGCCATTGAGAACCCCAGCGACGCCGACGCGGCTAAGTGCGTTGGCGAGCTGATGGATGCGATCGACGCCTACATTCCCGAGCCGACCCGCGAAACCGATAAGCCGTTCCTGATGGCGGTCGAAGACGTCTTCTCGATCGAAGGTCGTGGCACGGTCGCAACCGGTCGTATCGAACGCGGTAAGATCACGGTCGGCGAAGAGGTCGAACGCGGGCAGGTGTTGGCGAAGCCCGGGAGCATCACGCCGCACACCAAGTTCGAGGCCGAGGTTTACATTCTGACGAAGGACGAGGGTGGCCGTCACACGCCGTTTTTCAAGGGCTATCGGCCGCAGTTTTACTTCCGCACGACGGACGTGACGGGTGCTGTTGAGTTGCCGGAAGGCACCGAGATGGTGATGCCGGGCGACAACGTGCAGATGACGGCGGAGCTGATCGCGCCGATCGCGATGGAGGAGGGCTTGCGCTTCGCCATCCGCGAAGGCGGCCGCACCGTCGGCGCCGGCGTGGTCGCCAAGATCGTCGCTTAGGTTCGACGGCGTCGTCGCGCGGTGATCGAAATGTATTCCAACGTATGTTCCAACGCATTCAAGCGTTTTGCTTTAAGTGTTCCGTCCGCGGATGCTAAGTCGTCCGCGGCGATGCCAGTAGAAGGCCAGTAGCTCAATTGGCAGAGCGGCGGTCTCCAAAACCGCAGGTTGGGGGTTCGATTCCCTCCTGGCCTGCCAAGCCATAGGGTTTTAAACCGGGCGCCGGCGACGGCGTCGCAACCGAAGGGTTTTGCAGCCATAGACAAGTTGAAGTTGATTCTGGCGGCGTTGATCGTCGCCGCCGCCGTGGCGATCTACTACCAGTTCAGCGACTGGCTGCAGGTCGCGCGCGTCGGCGTGGTGCTGCTCGGCGTCGCCGTGGCCGCGGCGATCGCGCTGACCACCGAGTCCGGCCGCGCCACGATGGTGTTCGCCAAGGGCGCCAACGTCGAGCGCCAGAAGATGGTCTGGCCGGGACGGCGCGAGGCGATGCAGGTGACTGGCTTGGTGGTGCTGATGGTGATCGTGTTCGGGCTGTATCTGTGGCTGCTCGACTCGCTGTCGTTCTACGGCATCTACAACCTCGTGCTCGGTTTGCGCAGCGCCTGAGCATGAACGCGGCGAGCGAACAATCCGCGACGGCGACGGCGGCGACCGCGCCGGCGGCGGAGAGCGAGGACAAGCGCTGGTATGTCATCCAGGCGTATTCGGGCTTCGAGAAGCGCGTGCAGAAATCGCTGCGCGAGCACATCGACCGCGCTGGCATGGGCGACGATTTCGGCGACATCCTGGTGCCGACCGAGGAGGTGGTGGAGATGAAGGGCGGGCAGAAGCGCACCAGCGAGCGCAAGTTCTTCCCCGGCTACGTGCTGGTGCACATGCGCCTGACCGACCAGACTTGGCACTTGGTCAAGAGCGTGCCGAAGGTGTCCGGCTTCATCGGCGGCACCGAGAACCGCCCGATGCCGATCACCGACCGCGAGGCCGAGGAGATCATCCAGCAGGTCTCGGACAGCGTCGACAAGCCGAAGATGAAGTTCACCTTCGCCCCGGGCGAGTTGGTGCGCATCATCGACGGCCCGTTCGCCGAGTTCAACGGCACCGTCGAGGACGCCAACTTCGAGAAGGCGAAGTTGCGCGTCTCGGTCACGATCTTCGGGCGCTCGACGCCGGTGGAGTTGGACTTCACCCAAGTGGCGAAAGGTTGATCGCCACCGAACAACGAGCAAGTTAACTTAAGAGTACCTAACGATGGCAAAGAAAATCGAAGCGTATGTGAAGTTGCAGGTGCCGGCCGGCGCGGCGGCGCCGAGTCCGCCGGTCGGTCCCGCGCTCGGCCAGCACGGACTCAACATCATGGAGTTCTGCAAGGCGTTCAACGCCGAGACACAGGATATGGAGAAGGGCTTGCCGATTCCGGTGGTGATCACGGTGTATGTGGACAAGACATTCGATTTTGTGCGCAAGACTCCGCCGGCGTCGGTGCTGCTGAAGAAAGCCGCCGGCGTGGACAAAGGCAGCGGCACGCCCAACCGCAACAAAGTCGGCACGGTCAGCCGCGCGCAACTCGAGGAGATCGCCCGCGCCAAGCAAGCCGACTTGAACGCGCACGACATTGACCAGGCGGTGCGCATCATCGCCGGCAGCGCGCGCAGCATGGGCATCGAGACCGAGGGCGCGTGATGACGGACACGACGATGACGACGGCGACCGCCACGACTCTTAACGACGGCGGCAACAGCGGCAAAGGCGGCAAGCGAATGCGCGCGGCGGCGCAGCAGATTGATCGCGCCGCGCTCTATCCGCTCGACGAGGCGCTGGCGTTAATTAAGCGCACGGCGGCGGCGAAGTTCGACGAGTCGGTGGACGCGGCGGTCAATCTCGGCGTCAATGCGCGCAAGTCCGATCAGAGCGTGCGCGGCGCCACGGTGCTGCCCAACGGCACCGGCAAGACCCTGCGCGTCGCGGTGTTCGCCGACGGCGAAGCCGCCGAGGCGGCGCGCGTCGCCGGCGCCGACTTGGTCGGGCTGGACGATCTTGCCGAGCGTGTCAAAGGCGGCGAGATCGAGTTCGATTTGTGCATCGCCGCGCCCGACGCGATGCGCGTGGTCGGCCAGTTGGGGCAGATCCTCGGTCCGCGCGGGCTGATGCCGAACCCGAAGGTCGGCAGCGTCACCGCCGACGTCGGCAAGGCGGTGCGCGACGCCAAAGCCGGGCAAGTGCGATTCCGCATCGACAAGGCCGGGCTGATCCATTGCCCGATCGGCAGGGCGTCGTTCGCGCCGGAGCAGTTGGCGGAGAACTTGAACGCCTTGGTCGCGGCGCTGATCAAGGCGAAGCCGGCGGCGTCGAAAGGGCAGTACATCCGCCGCGTCGCGCTGTCGAGCACGATGGGGCCGGGCGTAAAAGTGGACCGCGCCAGCATCGACGCGATTCGATGAATGAAATGAGCGAGACGAGTCCGGTGAAATCTTTCGACATCGCGATGCTTGATTTAACAAACCAGTTTTGGTGCTTCCCCGGCGCCCGCGACGCGGGCTTGGCGGGGGATTGTCAAAGACCGCGGGCGGGCCGCATGGTCCTTAATCGCTTGGTCGCGAGGCGCGTTGCGGCGCGCGTTCGCCGACCGGCGGCCGGCGCAAACGGCGCGCCGCATCCGGGTTGCTCGATTGGAGTGGCTCGGCGCGGCCGCCATTGTTTCAATGGAAAGCGTTTTGGAGCGTTTGCATGAGTCTGAGTTTCGAGCAAAAGAAGGCGGCGGTTGGCGCCGCGTCGGCGGCGATCGCCTCGGCGCGCGTCGGCGTGCTGGCCGAGTATCGCGGCT
>JBPCXC010000005.1:0-6745 GCA_051008875.1 bacterium | reverse complement strand
GTGTATGGTCCGTGGGGACGACCCGACATGGCGTTCTTCAAGTTCGCCAAGTTGATGCTCGCCGGCGAGCGGATTCCGGTCTATAACCACGGCGAACTGGCGCGCGACTTCACCTACATCGACGACGTCGTCACCGCGATCGAGTTGATGCTCGACAAGCCTGAACGAAAAGAAGGTGGTGTTGGTGACAATGACGACGACAACGACGGCGAAGCGCGCGCGCCGCATGTCGTGTACAACATCGGCAACGGCGCGCAAGTCGCGTTGATGGACTACATCCGCGCGCTCGAGCGCGCGCTCGGCGTCGCCGCGCGCTATGAAATGCTGCCGATGCAGGACGGCGACGTCGCCGCCACCTGCGCCGACACCGGCGCGCTGGCCGAAGCGTTCGGCTTTCGCCCGGCGACCACCGTCGAGCAAGGGCTGGCGGCGTTCGCGCAGTGGTATCGCGCGCACTATAAAGCGTGACCGCGCGATGACGCCGAAGCAAACCTTGCTGCGCAAGATCGAACGACGCGAAGCGGTGGTCGCGGTGTTCGGGCTCGGCTATGTCGGGCTGCCGCTGGCGCTGACCTTCGCCGAGGGCGGCTTCCCGACCATCGGCTTCGACACCGACCGGCGCAAGGTCGATCAACTCAACGCCGGCGAGAGTTACATCGAGCGCATCGCCGACGCGCGCGTCAAAGGCGCGATGCGCGAGCACGACTTGCGCGCGAGTTGCGACTACGCGCTGTGCGCGCAGGCCGACGCGCTGATCATCTGCGTGCCGACGCCGCTCGGCGCGCACAACGAGCCGGACTTGAAGTATGTCATCGCCACCATCGACGGCATCGTGCCGCATCTCGCGCGCGGCGCGCTGGTGTCGCTCGAGAGCACCACCTATCCCGGCACCACCGACGAGGAGTTGCGCCCGCGCATCGAAGCCGCCGGCCTGCGCGTCGGCGCCGATGCGTTCCTGGTGTACTCGCCCGAGCGCGAAGACCCCGGCAACCCCGACTTCGCCACGCGCGACATCCCCAAGGTGTGCGGCGGCAGCAGCGACGACTGCTTGGCGGTCGGCGCGGCGTTGTATGGCGCGGTGGTCGCGCGCGTGGTCGAAGTCAGTTCGACCCGCGCGGCGGAGATGACCAAGTTGCTCGAGAACATCTACCGCGCGGTCAACATCGGCTTGGTCAACGAGTTGCACGTCATCGCCGACAGCATGCGACTCGACGTGCACGAGATCATCCGCGCCGCCGCGACCAAGCCGTTCGGCTACACCGCATTCCACCCCGGCCCCGGACTCGGCGGCCATTGCCTGCCGATCGACCCGTTTTATTTAAGTTGGAAGGCGAAGGAATACGGCGTGCACGCCAAGTTCATCGAACTCGCCGGCGAAGTCAACGCGGCGATGCCGCAGTGGTACGCGCAGCGCGCCGCGTCCGAGTTGAACCGCGCCGGCTTGCCGCTGCGCGGCGCCTCGGTGCTGATCCTCGGCGTCGCATACAAGAAGAACGTCGACGACCTGCGCGAGTCGCCGGCGCTGAAGATCATGCACCTGCTGCGCGCGCAAGGCGCCAACATCGCCTACGCCGACCCGCATGTTCCTCGCATCGGAACATTGCGCGACTACGACTTCGACCTGCGCAGCGAAACCCTAAGCGAAACCCTGCTGGCGCGCAGCGACCTAGTGATAATCTGCACCGACCACGACCGCTTCGACTACGCGATGATCGAACGCTGCAGCAAGTTGCTGATCGACACTCGCGGTGTTTTGAATCGCGTTGGGGATGACTCCGTTGATGACTCCGCCGCCGACTGAATCACCATCGCCGCCGCTGTTGCCGCAACCTCACCCGCCGTCATTGCCGCAGCCTGTTAAGCGGGAAAAAATCGCCCGGAGCGATTTTTCGCGAGCGAAGCGAGCCCGTTAGGGCGAGTATCAGGGACGATACGAGCAATCCATCGCTCGCGCCAGCGAGTGAAGCAAGCCGAAGGTTTGCTGGCTGTTGGTGCGAACGAAGTCGCGCGGGCTTGTTCACACCACCCCGCCAAAGTTCAAATTGCCATCCATGGCGACTGGATTCCCCGCATCCTAAGCGGGAATGACGGCAAAGAGTGAGCGCGCCTTCACGGACGCGCTACGCTAACGGAATAAACGCGCCGTCGCGCGCGTCGCTTACTTGTCAGACGCGGACGCCGGCGCGAACAAGTCCTTGCGCAACGCCTCCAACGCGTTCGGATCCACCTTGACGTGGATCACCGCCGGGCGGCGGAGTTTGAGCGCGGCGGCGAGGGCGGCGGCGGTCTCGCCGGGGCGTTCGGCGCGATAGCCGTCGGCGCCGCACAATCTCGCGAGTTGATCGAACGGCGCGCTGGCGATCTCGGCGCCGAGCAATCGTCCGCCGAAGAAGTCTTGTTGATACGCTTTCTCCGCGCCCCACGCGCCGTTGTCGAGCACCACCGCGATCACCGGCAGCGCGTATTGCACCGCGGTGTTGATTTCGCTGAGCGCGAAGCCGAAGCCGCCGTCGCCGCAGATCGCCACCACCGGCCGTCCCGGGCAGGCGACGCTGGCGCCGATCGCGGCGGCGTAGCCGAAGCCGACCAAGCCGAAGTCGAGCGGCGTCAGCAGCGACGGGCAGCGATAATGCGCGCCGCGGTCGGCGGCGTGCAGGCAGGCGTTGCCGGTGTCGAGCGTGGTGATCGCGTCGGCGGTCATGCACCGGCGGATCTCGGCGAGCGCGCGGCGCGGCGACAGCGGCGCGTCGGCGATCTCACCTTCGGCGTCGCGCTCGCTCGCCAACGCGTCGCGCGCGTGCGCGAATCGTTCGCGCCACGCCGACCAGTTGGCGCCGTCGATGCCGCGCGCCGACGCGCAGGTCGCGATTGCGCGCGCGGCTTGCGCGGCGTCCGCTTGAATGCCGACCGCGACCGGGAAATACCGCCCGATCGCGGAGGCTTCGATGTCGATCTGCACGATCGCCGCCGCCGGATTGATCGCGTCGTCGCGCAGGAAAGTCGAGTTGAAGCCGAGCCGCGTGCCCAGCGCGAGCACGAAGTCGGCGTCGCGCATCAAGCCGCTGGCGACGCGATTGCCGCGCGGCCCGCCCTGTCCGGCGAACAACGCATGGCCATGCGGCATCACATCGGCGTGCCCGGTCGAAGCCACCACCGGAATCCGCAGCGCCTCCGCCAACACGCGCAAGTCGCCGTCGCCGCGTGGTGACTCTGCTTCGTCGCGCGATGAGTTCGTCTCGCCGTGCGACGAGTTCGCTTCGTTGTGTGACGATTTCGTCTCGCCGTGCGACGACTTCGTTTCGCCTTGCGATGATTTCGTTTCGTCGAGTGACGACTCCACCCGGCGTGACCATTTCACGCCGCCGCCAGCGATGATCACCGGCGCGGTTGCGCGCGTCAGCAACTCGGCGACTTGCGCCAGCGCATCCGCCGCCGGCGCTGGCGCGCGCGGCGGCGGATGCGCATCGCGCGGCGTGAACCGCGCTTGCGCCGCGAACACATCGCGCGGCACGTGCAGCACCACCGGCCCGCGCCGTCCGCTCATCGCCAGGCGGATCGCATCGCGCAGCATGTCCGCCAGCCGCGCCGCGTCGGCGACCAGAATGGAGCGCTTGCAGATCGGCGCGAACAGCGCGACTTGATCGATCTCCTGAAAGGTGTCCTTGCCGTGATCGCCGCGGCTGATCGCGCCGGCGATCGCGACCAGCGGCGAATAAGCGAGATGCGCCTCGGCCACCGCGGTCGCCAGATTGACCACGCCGGGACCGGCCTGCGCGCCGAGCACGATGCCCGGCCGATCGCGCATCCGCGCATACGCGTCCGCCATGTGCCCGGCGGCGCGCTCGTCGCGCGCGCCGACATACGCGATTCCCTCGCCGCCGTGGATGGCGTCGTACAACTCCAGCATCGAGCCGCCGAGCAAACCGAACACCGCATCGATTCGATGCTCGCGCAACACGCGATAGATCGCCTCGCCGCCATCTATTTTTTCAGGTGTTGTTTCCGTCGTCATCGTCATCGCATCGTCATCATCGTTCATATCGTTTCATCGTGTCGCGCATCGCGAAAACGAAACGCGCGGTTTGTTCGCGCCACCGCGCCAGAGTTCAAATTGCCATCCCTGGACGACTGGATTCCGGCGTCCCAGCCGGAATGACGGCGGGGGAGTGAGCGCGCCCTTCGGGCTCGCTCGCGCTCGCGAAAAAACGCTCCGGGCGTTTTTTCCCGGCGTCTTCTCTCCTGCCGTCATTCCCGCAAAAATCCTCACCAGCCGTCATTCCCGCAAAAATCCTCATCAGCCGTCATTCCCGCAGTCTGTTGAGCGGGAATCCACACTCGCGAACGCGAGTGATGCAGACCGAAGGGCTGCTTGCTTTTGATGCGGGCGGGAATCGCGTGGTTTGTTCGCACCATCGCGACGGATTGAACATCGCCATCGTCATCATTATCGTCGTCGTTCATATCATTCCACCGCATCGCGCATCGCAAAAACCACATCGCGCTAAATCGTCCGCGCGACTTGCAAGCCCTCATACACCGCCTCCTCCGCGGTGCGGGGAATCAAGCAGTCGCCGATTGCGTGCGTTTCGATTTCGCAGTCCGTCAGTTCGCGTTCCAGCGTGTCGTCGCTGCGGTGGCCGAGCGACAGCACCAGCGTGTCCACCTCGTCGAACACCACCGGCTCCTCGGTCAGGACGTCTTGGAAGTACACCGCGTCGCGGTCGCGGCCGAACAATCTTAAGTGGGTTTGAATCGTCACGCCGAGTTTTTTCACGCGGCCGAGGTAGTGGTTGCGGGTGTAGAGTTGCAGCGCTTCGCCGGCGAGCGCGGCGTTGGCGCACAGAGTCACGCGGCAGCCTTGCGTCGCCAGCATCTCGGCTAACCCAAGTCCGATCCAGTCGCCTTTCCAGTCGGCGACGACCACGCGCGCGCCGGTGCGCGCCTCGCCGCGGATGACTTGCCACGCGTTCAGCACGTTGCCTTGTTGCGCGTCTTCGTTCGACGACATACTTTCGCTCGGCGACACACCTTCCATCAACGGCACATAAGGCAGCGCGCCGGTGGCGATGATCAGGGCGTCGATTCGCTCTTCGCGTCGCAGCGAATCGATCATCGCGCGATCCACTTTTGCGCCGGTGTGCGCGGCGACTCCGTGCGCGCGCATTTCGCGTTCCAGGTTGCCGACGATGCCGCCGAACTCGGCGCGTCCGGGCAGTTGCATCGCCAGCAGGCTCTGTCCGCCGAGGCGCGCGGCGCGTTCGAACAGAGTCACCGCGTGGCCGCGTTGCGCCGCCGCCGCGGCCGCCTTCATGCCGGCGACGCCGCCGCCGGCGACGACGATGCGCCGCGGTTTCGCCGCGCGCGGCAACGCGCCGGACTCGCCGAACGCCAACTCGCGTCCGCTCTCCGGGCATTGGATGCACGAGATTCCCAAGCCCTTGTGCGCGCGTCCGATGCACGATTGGTTGCAGCCGATGCAAGCGCGGATGTGGTCGAACGCGCCGGCGCGCGCCTTGGACGTCATCGCCGCGTCGCAGATCAGCGCGCGCGTCATGCCGCACAAGTCGGCGCTGCCGTCGGCGATGATGCGCTCGGCGTCCTGCGGCTGGTTGATGCGTCCGGTGGCGATTACCGGCCGCGCGGCGACGCGCTTGATGCGCCGCGCGAACGGCGCGATGTAGTCGTTGCCGACGCCGACGCCCATCGGCGGCACCACGTGCACCGAGCCGGCGAGACTGGCGGAGGTGCCGGCGACCACGCTGAAGTAGTCGAACAACGGCGCCAGCGCGGCGCAGGCTTCGGCGACTTCGTCCGCGTCCAAGCCTTGCCCGTCCAAGTCGTCGGCGGAGATGCGAAGCCCGAGCGCGGCGCCGTCGGCGCGTGCGCGAATCGTTTGCGCGACTTCGCGCAGGAATTGCATTCGCCGCGCGCGGTCGCCGCCGTATTCATCGTCGCGCAGATTGACTCGCGGGTTGAGGAACTGCGCCGGCAGATAGCCGTGGCTGGCGACGATCTCGAAGCCGTCGAATCCGGCCGCGCGCAGATGGGCGGCGGACTCGCCGAAACTGCGCACGATGCCGGCGATCATCGTCCGCGTCAGCGCCTTGGGCATGATGTGGAAACGCTCGTTCGGCACCGCCGACGGCGCCCACGCCAGCGGTCCCATGCCGCTGTACGCCGCCTGCACCTCGCGCCCGGGATGGAACAACTGCGCGAACATGCGGCTGCCATGCGCGCCGCACGCGTCCACCAGCGCGCGGTATCGCGGCACCGTCGCCGCGTCGGCGAGCAGCAACTTCGGCGCGAAGGCGACGCTGTCATGCACCGCGACGATTTCGGTCACGATCAAGCCGACGCCGTGGCGCGCGCGCGCGACGTGATAGGCGATCAGTTCATCCGACGGCGCGCCGTCGGCGAGATAGGTGTGATGTCCGGTGGAGACGATGCGATTCGGAATCTCGCACGCGCCGATGCGGATCGGGGAGAATAGATTCGCCAAGTTGGGCGGGGTGTTCATTCGGTGTGATTTATTTAAGAGCCTCGCTTGCGCGAGCGTCGGTTGGGTTGGATTCTAGTAGTCATATTTCCCCGCCGTCATTCCCGCAGTTTGTTGAGCGGGAATCCACACTCGCGAACGCGAGTGAGGCGAGCCGAAGGCTTGCTTGCTTTTGATGTGAGCGGGGAAGCGCACGACTTGCTTACACCACCCCGGAGGGGCTCCCGCGTTCCACACAAAAAACAAGAA
>JBPCXC010000004.1:0-10113 GCA_051008875.1 bacterium | reverse complement strand
GCACACGAAGGCCTCTGCGCGGCGCGCCGCACGCCTCGGCGACGGCTTCTTCCCCGCGCGCGCCGACAAGCTGCCGGAATGCATCGAGGAGCTGAAGGCCGAGTGCGCGCGGATCGGCCGCGACCCGGGCGAGATCGAGATCACGAGCGGCAGCCTGCCCACGACCGACGAGGTCGAGCGACTGCGCGATCTGGGCGGCGTTCCACATCACCTTCTTCGGCACGCAGCCGACGTTGACGCAGGTGCCGCCGAGCCGCGCCGGCTCGATCACCAGCGCGCGCGCGCCGTGATCCGCCGCCCGCCGCGCCGCGGCGATGCCGCCGCTACCGCCGCCGATCACGATGAAATCGTAGTTTTTCGCCATATTCCGCCGCCCTCCGAGCAGCTTTGCCTGATTGTAGCGGTGTTGGCCGCCGAGGCGGCAAGCGGATTGCCTCGCGCGGGGAAAATGTGGCTATAATGGCGCAATCGCGCGCGGACTGTCCGCGAAGCATGAACTAATGGCCGCCGCGCGGCCGACAGCCGAGAAATGCGATGAAGACAATTCTGGTGGTGAACCCCAAAGGCGGATGCGGCAAGTCCACGCTTTCGACCAATCTGGCGAGTTATTACGCGCTGTGGAAGTTGCCGGTGGCGCTGATCGCCTACGACCCGCAGCGCTCGAGCCTCGAGTGGCTGGCGCAGCGCGACCGCTCGCTGGGCGCGATCCAAGGCATCGACGCCAGCGTCGCGCGGCGCGAGCCGAGCGTCTCGGCCGGCATCCAGCGGCTGGTGATGGACGTGCCGGCGCGGATCGAGCGGCCGCAACTGCGGCGGCTGTTCAAGTTCGCCGACTGCGTGGTGATTCCGGTGTTGCCGTCGCCGATCGACATCCGCGCCGCCGGCCATTTCATCGCCGACTTGATGCTGCACGGCATGCTGAAGCAGTCACGCGTCGGACTGGTCGCCAACCGCGTGCGCGAGAACACCGTGATCTACCACAACCTCGAGCGTTTCCTCGGCAAGATGCGGATTCCGCTGATCACGCATTTCCGCGACACCCAGAACTACATCCACGCCGCCGACAGCGGGGTGGGCGTTTTCGAGATGCCGCCGTATCGGGTGATGAAGGAGATCGATCAGTGGCGACCGTTGATCCATTGGATCGAGAAGGGATAGTCGCGCGTCCGCGCGGCGATCACTGCGGTTGTGGTTGCGACTGCGACTGCGGCAGGATTTCCTGCAGAATTTCGTCGAGCAAGCGATAGCCTTTTTCGCTGCAACGCACGCGTGCGCCATCCACGCGGATTAATCTTTGCGCGATCGCGTCGTCGAGCAAGGCGAGCGCATCGCCGGTGTCGCAGCCGGTGCGCGCGCGGATTAATCCGGTGTCGAAGCCATCGGTCAAGCGCAGCGCGTTCAGCAGGAACTCGAACAACACCTCGTCCGCCGCGACTTCGTGCCGTCCGCCGCCGCCGTTCGCATTCGCGTTTGCGTTTGCGTTTTCATCCATCGTGTGTTGCAGATACGCGCGCGGGTGCTTCGGCTTCCAGTAGCGCGTGATCGCGCCGCCGCGGGTGATTTTGCCGTGCGCGCCGGCGCCGATGCCGAGGTAGTCGCCGAACCGCCAGTAGTTCAGGTTGTGCCGGCATTCGCGCCCAGGCTGGGCGTGGGCGGAGACCTCGTAGCGCCGATAGCCGCGCGCGCGCGCTTGGTTCTGCAGCGCGCGCTGCGTTCGCAGGATGCAGTCGTCGTCGGGCAATCTCGGTGGATGGCGATGGAACCAGGTGTTCGGCTCGATCGTGAGTTGATACAGCGAGACATGGCTCGGCGCAAGTTCCAGCGCGGCGTCGAGATCGCGCGTCGCCGCCGCCGCGTCCTGCCCCGGCAAGCCGTGCATCAAGTCAATGTTGATGTTGTCGAAGCCGCCGTCGCGCGCCGCGCGCATCGCCCGGCGCGCGTCGTCGGCGCCGTGGATGCGATGCAGTCGGCGCAGTTGCGCGTCGTCGAAACTCTGCACGCCGAGCGATAGGCGATTGACCCCGGCGGCGCGATAGGCGGCGAATGCATCGTGTTCGAGCGCGCCCGGATTCGCCTCCAGTGTGATCTCGATGTCGCTGGCGAAAGCCAGATGATCGCCGATGCCGCGCAGCAGATCGGCGATCGCGTCGGCGCCGAACAAACTCGGCGTGCCGCCGCCGAGGAAGATCGAGCCGAGTTCGCGCGCGTCGTGCCCATCTTCGAAGGCGGCGAG
Source organism: bacterium (assembly GCA_051008875.1). GTDB lineage: Bacteria > Pseudomonadota > Gammaproteobacteria > Arenicellales > Poriferihabitantaceae > JAHRAW01. The sequence goes on along the minus strand of JBPCXC010000004.1, from coordinate 7,880 downwards.
GTCGCGCCGCAAGTCGCGCAGCAACGCGGTGATGTAGCCGGCTTGGTCAATCGTCTCGGTGCGCCGATGCGAGTTGAAATCGCAGTACGGGCATTTGCGCACGCACCACGGAAAATGCGCATACAACGCAAGCGGCGGCGCGGCGCGCGCGTAAGGTTCGGCGTTGTGGTCGGCGGCATCCACGGTGGTTTCCATCGTGCGATGATATGCGAACCGCGCCCGCGCGACGCAGCGGAATTGGCGACGGACGCGCATCGGCGGAGGCCGGCAGCGGGCGGTCGGCGGACGAGCGGCGGCGGCGAATCTACCTGCCCCAAGCGCGTTGTTTTAAAAAAACAATTGATCTTCATATAGTTCTCGACGCAATCGCATTTTTTTATTGAAACCAGCCGAAACACATTGAAAAAACGAAATGAAATCTAACCTCGTCCGCCGAAAGCACTGAAATTCAACTTTTTGCGACTGAATCGTTGTTTTTTCTTGACAATCCGATATTTACGCGCCTATAGTGGAGTAATGTGGGTAATCGTGGATGTTTAGTCCACAAAACAAGCGGATTTGACCATGTTACGCGGCGCAAGCGCACTCAACCTCGATGCCAAAGGCCGGCTGGCGATTCCCGGCCGGTATCGCGACCAATTGGCCGAGCGTTGCGAGGGGCGGATGGTGGTGACGGTCAACGCCGACAAGGAGCATTGCTTGTGGATGTATCCGCTGGACGCGTGGCATCAGGCTGAGGAGAAGGTCGTCGGCCTACCGAGTTTCGACCCCGCGCATCAACGGCTGAAGCGTTTTTTCATCGGCTACGCCAATCCGGTCGAGATGGACAAAAGCGGCCGCGTGCTGCTGCCCGCTCCGCTGCGCGAGTTCGCGCTGATCGCCAAGGCGGTGTGCTTGATCGGCCAAGGCAACAAGTTCGAGGTGTGGGACGAGGCGCTGTGGAACGCGCGGCGCGACCAATGGCTGCGCGAGGAGATCGACCCGCAGCGCATCTCGCCCGAACTCGAGCAACTGACGTTGTAGCGCTTGCTTTCGCGCATCATCCAAGTCGTCGAAATGTCGGTCGCCGGAATGTCCCGCCCAACCCACACCCCGGTGCTGAGCGAGCAAGTGATGGCCGCGCTTCGACTGCATGCCGACGACTTGGTGGTGGACGCGACCTATGGCGGCGGCGGACACGCCCGCGCGATCCTCGCCAAGTTGGGCGGCGGCGGACGGCTGCTGGCGATCGACCGCGACCCCGACGCGATCGCGCGCGCGCGACTCGACTTAGAAGGCGACGCGCGGGTGGAAATCATCCACGCGCCGTTCTCGCATCTCGGCGCGATCCTCGCCGCGCGCGGCTTGAGCGGTCGCGTCGCCGCGATGCTGTTCGACTTTGGCGTGTCCTCGCCGCAGTTGGACCAGGCGCGGCGCGGCTTCAGTTTCAGTGCAAGCGGACCGCTCGACATGCGCATGGACCCGAGCCGCGGCGCATCCGCCGCGCAATGGCTCGAGCAAGTCGACGAGCGCGAGTTGTGCGCCGCGCTGCGCGACTTCGGCGAAGAGCGATTCGCGCGCCGCATCGCGCGCGCGATCAAACAGTCGCTGGCGCGCGATGCGCTGCGCAGCACCACCGACTTGGCCGACGTGGTCGCCGCCGCCGCGCCGTCGCGCGAAGTCGGCAAGCATCCGGCGACGCGCACCTTCCAAGCGATTCGCATCGCGGTCAACGACGAACTCGGCGAAGTGCGCGAAGTGCTGCCGCAAGCGCTCGATGGCCTCGCGCCGCGCGGGCGGCTGGTGATGATCAGTTTCCATTCGCTCGAGGATCGCTTGGTGAAACGATTCTTCCGCGCGCAGTCGAAGGGCGATCCGTATCCGCCGGAGTTGCCGGTCAGCGAAGACATGAAGCGCCCGCGACTGCGCCTAGTCGGCAAGCCGGTGCGCGCCGACGCGCGCGAGATCGCCGCCAACCGCCGCGCGCGCAGCGCGGTGATGCGCGTCGCCGAGAAGATCGGCGACGCGCCGGACATCGTTGCCACTGTCACTGCTGGGAGGATGCAGTCATGCGCTTAAGCGGATGGCTCATGCTGCTGTGGCTGGCGGTCGTCGTCAGCGCGGTCGCAGCGGTCACCGTGCGCCATCAAAATCGCCTCGCCTTCATCGCCTGGCGTGGCGCCGAAGCCGCGCAGGTCGAGTTGCAGTCCGACTTGGGCCGGCTGATGCTGGAGAAGACGACGCTGGTCGGGCGGCGCAACTTGGTCGAGGACGCGCGCAGCCGCCTGGCGATGGACGCGCCGGCGCCGAATCGAATCATCACCTTGCAGTTGGAGCGCGCGCGATGAGCGCGAAGCCGACCAACCCGCCCGCGCCGCCAGTGTGGCGCCGACGACTGGTGCTCGGCGTGATGCTGTCGCTGTTCGCGCTGCTCGGCGCGCGCGTGGTGCATCTGCAAGTGGTGCAGCATCCGCATCTGCAGCAGCAGGGCGACGCGAGATACTTGCGCGAATTGGTGGTGCCGCCGGCGCGTGGGCGCATCCTCGATCGCAATGGCCAAGTGCTGACGATGAGCACGCCGGTCGATTCGCTGTGGGCGGAGTCGGCGGTGTTCTGCGCCGCGCAGCCGCAATGGAAGCCGATGCTCGGCTTGATCAAGACCACCGCGGCGCAACTGCGCGCGCGATGCGAGCGCCGCAAAAGCGCCGACTTCATGTACATTGAACGCCGCCTGCCGCCGATGCTGGCGCAGCGGGTGCTGCAACTTGCGATCCCCGGAGTTGAGATTCAGCGCGAATACAAAAGATACTATCCCGGCGGTCCCGCCGGCGCGCATCTGGTCGGCTTCACCGATGTGGACGACGCTGGCCAAGAGGGCTTGGAGCGCGCCTATCAAGCACAACTGAGCGGCGCGCCCGGGCGCTTCCTCGCGCTCAAGGATCGCGTTGGCAACTATGTCGAGAGCGTCGAGAGCATCCAACCGGTGCGCCACGGCAGCGACTTGGTTATCAGCATCGATCAACGCGTGCAATCTTTGGCGACCGACTATCTCGAGCGTGCGGTGCGCGCGCATCGCGCCGCCGGCGGCAGCGTCGTCGTGCTGGCGGTGCCGAGCGGCGAGATCATCGGCATGGTCAACTCGCCGCAGTTCAATCCGAACGATCGCAGCACCTTGCGCGACGGAAGATTCCGCAACCGCAGCGTGACCGATGTGATCGAGCCGGGCTCGACGGTCAAGCCGTTCACCATCGCCATGGCGCTCGAGCGCGGCGCGCTGCAAGCCGACTCGATCATCGACACCGCGCCCGGAAGTTATCGCGTCGGCGCGCACACCATCCACGATGTGCACGACTACGGCGCGATCCCGGTGTCCGAGGTGATCGTCCGCTCGAGCAATATCGGCGCCGCCAAGATCGCGTTGGCGTTGCCGTATGACGACTTGTTCGACACCTTCGCGCGACTCGGCTTCGGCCGTCGCGCCGGCAACTTGCCGGGCGAGACCGAAGGCTCGCTGCCCCGGCGCGGCCGTCCGGTCGAGCACGCCACGCTGTCATACGGCTACGGACTCGCGGTCACGCCGCTGCAGTTGGCGCGCGCATACACCGCGCTCGCCACCGACGGCGAGTTGCTGCCGGTCACGCTGACGCGCCATGCGCCGGGCTATCGCGCCGCCGGCGCGCGCGTGTTCAGCGCCGCCACCGCGCGCGCGATGCGCCCGATGCTGGAGCGCGCCGCCAGCCCCGAAGGCACCGCGCGCAAGGCGCGCATCCCGCGCTATCGCATCGGCGGCAAGACCGGCACCACGCATAAACTGATCGACGGCGCGTATCAAGATCGGCGTTATGTGTCGGCGTTCGCCGGCTTGGCGCCGCTGAGCGCGCCGAAGTTCGTCGTCGTCGTGGTGGTGGACGACCCGCGCGGTCTACTTTATTACGGCGGCGATGTCGCCGCGCCGGTGTTCGCTGCGTTGACCGAGGACTTGATGCGGCTATACAACATCAAGCCCGACCGACTTGCGCCGAACGATGCGCGCAACGACGCGACCGCGGCGAAGTTGTCGAATGATTCGCGCAACGCCGACACCGACACAACTGCGGCCGCAACCGCGATCACAACCGCGGCGCGGTCGGCGGAGGGCGCATGAGCGCGCCGGCGAAGTCATTGCGCGCGCTGCTCGACGGCTTCGCCGCGGTCGGCGCCGAGCAAGATCGCGAAGTCCGCGGCTTGCGCCTCGACAGCCGTCGAGTCGAGCCCGGCGACTTGTTCATCGCAGTGCCCGGCGAGACCAGCGACGGACGCGAACACATCGCCGAAGCCTTGCGCAACGGCGCGGTCGCCGTCGCGCGTCAATCCGAAGCGAACGCGGACGCGCAAGCCGCATTGCGCCAAAGCGATGCGCCCAGTTTCGAGATCGTCGACTTGAAGCAACGCATCGGCGCGATCGCCGCGCGGTTTTTCGATCATCCCTCGGCGAACATGCAAGTCATCGGCGTGACCGGCACCAACGGCAAGACCACCTGCGCGTACTTGCTGGCGCAAGCGCTCGACCGCCTCGGCCATCGCTGCGCGCTGCTCGGCACGCTCGGCGCCGGCTTCGTCGGTGCGCTACGCCCGGCGGCATTAACCACCAGCGACGCCATCGCCACCCACCGCGCGCTCGCGCGGCTGCGCGCGCAAGGCGCCGACGCGGCTTGCATCGAAGCGTCGTCGCATGGACTCGACCAAGGGCGCGTCAACGAAGTCGCGTTCGACACCGCGTTGCTGACCAACTTCAGCCAAGACCATCTCGACTATCACCGCAGCATGCTGCGATACGGTCGCGCCAAACTCCGGCTGTTCCGCTGCGACGGCTTGCGCCACGCGGTGATCAACGCCGACGACCCGTTCGGACGTTGGCTGCTGCGCCGCCTCGGTCGCGTGCAGACGTTGACTTATGGCATCCGCGACGGCGCGGTGCGCGCGCGCGGAATCGAGTCGCGCGCATCGGATGCGCATCGGCGGCGCGGCATCGAATTCGAAGTCGCATACCAAGAACGCGCGGCGACGGTGCGCTCGCCGTTGATCGGCGCGTTCAATGTGTGCAACTTGCTCGCGGTCATCGCCGTGCTGCTCGCCGGCGGACATGACCTCGCGCGCATCGTCGGCGTGATCGGCGAATGCGCGCCGCCGCCCGGACGAATGGAATGGCTGCCGTCGTCGCCGACGCAGCCGGCGGTGGTGATTGACTACGCGCATACCCCGGACGCGCTGCGCCGCGCGCTCGCCGCGCTGCGCGAACTCGGCGGGCAACATAGCGGACAGAAAGTGTGGGCGGTGTTCGGCTGCGGCGGCGAGCGCGATTGCGACAAGCGGCCGCGGATGGGACGAGTCGCCGAAGCGCTCGCCGGCCGCGTGGTGCTGACCGACGACAACCCGCGCTTTGAGGACCCGGCGCGCATCGTCGCGCAAGTCGCGCGCGGAATGGAGCGCGAGGCGCGCGTGATCCACGACCGCCGCCGCGCGATCGAAACCGCGATCGCCGAAGCCGACGCCGGCGACATCGTGCTGATCGCCGGCAAAGGACATGAGACCACGCAGACCATCGGCGCCGACGCGCGCGCATTCAACGACCGCGACATCGCCGCCGCGGTTTTGGCCGCGACCAGCGGCGCGCGCGCGAGCGGGGCGCAAGGGAGCGAAGCGAGGGCGGACCGGACTCAGGTGGATAGAGCATGATGCAACTATCCGAAGCGGCGACGATCACGCGCGGCGTGTTGCGCGGGGTTGATGCGCGATTCGATCGCGTGGTGATCGATTCTCGCTGCGTCCGACGCGGCGACTTGTTCGTCGCCATCCGCGGCGCGTGCCGCGACGGGCACGACTTTATCGCGCAGGCGGACGCGCAAGGCGCGGTCGGCGCGATGGTGTCGCGCGCGCAAGCAGCGGATGCCGGGTTGGCGCAAGATGATTTCGCGCAAACGCAATCGGCGCAAAATCAATTCGCACAAACGCAATCCGCACAAACGCAGTCCGCGCGCATAGAAGTCGAAGACACCACCGCCGCGCTTGGCGCGTTGGGCGCACACTGGCGCGGTCGTTTCGACTTGCCGTTGATCGCGGTCACCGGCAGCAACGGCAAGACCACGGTGGTCGCGTTGATCGCGGCGATCCTGAATCACGGCGGCGACTGTCTCGCGCCGCGCGCCAGTTTCAACAATCAATGGGGCGTGCCGCTGACGCTGCTGCGCTTGCGCGCGCGCCATACCCATGCGGTCATCGAGATGGGCATGAATCGCGCCGGCGAGATCGCTCGCTTGAGCGCGCTGGCGTCGCCGACCGTCGCGTTGATCAACAACGTCGCGCCGGCGCATCTCGCCGGGCTCGACAGTTTGCAGGGCATCGCCGACGCCAAAGCGGAGATCCTCGGTGGCCTCGCGCGCGGCGGCGTCGCCGTGCTGAACGCCGACGACCGGTTCTATCAACACTGGCGGCAACGCCTCGGCGAGACCCATTCGGCGTTGCGCTTCGGCTTGCAGCGGGCCGGCGCGCTGCCGCTCGACGCGACCGCGACCGGCATCCGCAGCGACGCGCAAGGCAGCGAGTTCGAGTTGATCGTCAACGGCGCGCGCGCGCGCGTGCGACTGGCGTTGCTCGGGCGGCACAATGTGCAAAATGCGGTTGCCGCCGCCGCGTGCGCGCATGCCGCCGGCGCCGACTTGCAGCGCATCCAAGCCGGGCTCGAGTCCTTCGCCGCGATCGACGGTCGCCTGCGCGCCGCGCGCGGGCTGCATGGCGCGTTGATCTTGGACGACACCTACAACGCCAATCCGGACTCGATCAAAGCCGCGTTGGAAGTGCTCGCGACTTTCGACGGCGAGCGCGTCGCGGTGCTCGGCGCGATGGCCGAACTCGGCGCGCAAAGCGACGTGTTGCACTGCGAGGTCGCCGCGCATGCGCGGCAACTCGGCATCGAGCGCCTGCTGTGCGTGGGCGCCGCCGCCGACCGCGCGATGGCGAGCTATCTGCGCGGCTTCGGCGCGTGCGCGACGCGCTTCGACGACTGCGCGCAACTGTTGCGAGTGCTCGCGCCGACGCTCGGGCGCTCGGTCACGGTGCTGGTCAAGGGCTCGCGCGCGGCGGCGATGGAGCGCGTCGCAGCGCCGCTTCTTGACGTGCCATCCGCCGATGCGAACAACGCGAACAGCGAGGAGGGCGCGTCATGCTGACTTGGGCTTTCGATCTCCTCGCCGACGACTACAGCGCGCTCAACGTGTTCCGCTATCTCACCTTCCGCGGCATCTGCGGCGTGCTCACCGCGTTGGCGATCTTCTTCGTGCTCGGGCCGAGCATGATCCGCAAACTCAGCCAATACCAAATCGGCCAGACCGTGCGCGCCGACGGACCGCCGACGCATTTCGACAAAGTCGGCACGCCGACCATGGGCGGCGGCTTGATCCTGCTGGCGGTGATCGTCGCCACCTTGCTGTGGGGCGATCTCGGCAATCGCTTCATCTGGGTCATCCTGTTCACCACCGCCGCGTTCGGCGCGATCGGCTGGATCGACGACTACCGCAAGTTGGTGGACAAGAACCCGCGCGGCATGGGCGCGCGCAACAAGTTCATGGCGCAGAGTCTGGCCGCGTTGCTGGCGGCGTTGTTCCTCTATCACACCGCCGGCTCGACCGCCGAGACCGCGCTGCTTCTGCCGCTGTTCAAGGAGGTTGCGATCCCGCTCGGCGCCGGCTTCATCGCGCTGACCTGGCTGGTGATCGTCGGCACCAGCAACGCGGTCAACCTGACCGACGGTTTGGACGGACTCGCCATCATGCCGGCGGTGCTGGTCGCCGGCGCGCTCGGCATCTTCGCCTACGCCACCGGCAACTTGATCTTCGCCACCTATCTCGGCATCCCGTACATCGCCG
>JBPCXC010000003.1:0-3246 GCA_051008875.1 bacterium | reverse complement strand
GGTGTCGGCGATGATGATGCCGCGCGCGCGCGCATACGCCGCCGCGGCGCAATACAAGTGCACGCTCAAGTCGCGCACCCGCGCGGCGAGTTCGGCGCCGACCAACTCCACGCTGCGCGCGAAGTCGATGTTCTCGTCGTGGTCGCCGCCTTCGGCTTTGGTCGATGGCGTATAGAGTGCTTCGGGTAGTTGCTCGGCTTGGCGCAAGTCGCGCGGCAGTTCGATCCCGCACAGCGTGCCGTCGCGCTGATAGTCCTTCCATCCCGAGCCGATTAAGTAACCGCGCACGATCGCCTCCAGCGGCAACGGCGCGAGCCGCTTGACCACGCTGGCGCGATCGCCGAGGCGCGCGCGCTGCTGCGCGTCGGGCACCGCCTCGGCGAGCGGCAAGTCGCTTAAATGATTCGGCACTTCGTCTTTGGTGCGCGCGAACCAGAAGTCGGCGACCCGCGTCAGCACCTCGCCCTTGCCCGGGATCGGCTGCGGCAAGACCACGTCGAAGGCGGAGATTCGATCGCTGGCGACGATCAGCATGTGCTCGTCGTCGATCGCGTAGATGTCGCGCACCTTGCCGCGGTTGAGCAGTTCAAGGTGCGGCAGGTCGGACTGAAAAAGCGCTTCGCTCATGGGGATGCTCGATGGTTATGTTGATGGTTGATGGATGATTATTTCGACTTCGGCGCCGGCGCGATCGACTGTACTTGGCGGAAGCCGCGCGGCAGGAATCGTCCGCGCTGCGCGCGCGCGCCGACGTAGTTGTCGAAGTCGGCCGGCTTCAAATTCAAGTGGCGCTGGCCGCTGGCGATGCGGATCGCCTCGCCTTCGCGGAACACGGCGAGATCGATCACGCGCTCGTCGCCGTCGCGGTACTTGGCGGCGGGAATGTTGATCAACTTGATGCCCTTGCCTTTGGACTGGCGCGCGATTTCGCCGACGGTGAAGATCAACAGCCGCCCGACGTTGGTGATCACGCCGACCCAGTCGGACTCGTAGTCGAACACCCGCCGCGGCACCAGCACGCCGCCGCCGGCGGGCACGCGCAAGGTCGCCTTGCCGGCTTTGACGCGCGCGGTCAACGCGCCGAGTCGGGCGACGAAGCCGTAGCCCGCGTCGGTGCACAGCAAGTGCTCGTCGTCGGCGCCGGCCATCATCAAGCCGCAGAACACCGCGCCGGCGCGCGGCTTGAAACTGCTGCTCAATGGCTCGCCGAAGCCGCGCGCCGACGGCAACTCATGCGGCGTCAAGGTGTAACTGCGCCCATGCGAATCGAGCGCGACCAAGAGGTCGTCGGTCTTGCCGTGCACCGCGCACAGGAAGGCATCGCCGGCTTTGCTGGTGAGCGCGGCGGCGTCGATGTCGTGCCCTTTGGCGGCGCGAATCCATCCTTGGCGCGACAGGATCACGGTGATCGGCTCGGCCGGCGCGAGGTCGTTCAGCGACATCGCCTTCGCCGCCGCGCGCTCGGCCAGCGGCGATCTGCGCTCGTCGCCGTACGCCTCGGCGTCGGCGAGCAGTTCGTCGCGCACCAGCGCCTTGAGTTTGCGCTTGGACTTCAGCAGCGTCTGCAACGCCGCGCGCTCGCCGTCCAACTGCTCCTTCTCGTGGCGGATGCGCATCTCCTCGAGTTTGGCGAGATGGCGCAACTTGAGTTCGAGGATCGCGTCCGCCTGCGCATCGCTCAACTTGAACTTCTTCATCAACGCCGCCTTCGGCGCGTCCTCGGCGCGGATGATGCGGATCACCTCGTCGAGGTTGAGATAGGCGATCAGCAGTCCGTCGAGCAAGTGCAGTCGCTCGACCACTTTGTCGAAGCGGAACTGCAAGCGGCGGGTGACGGTGGCGATGCGATAGTCGAGCCATTGCGACAGCAACTGCTTCAGATCGAACACCGCCGGGCGGCCGTCGAGTCCGATCAAGTTGAGATTGACGCGGCAACTGCGCTCCAAGTCGGTGGTCGCGAACAAATGCTGCATCAACGCCTCGGCATCGACGCGATTGGAGCGCGGCTCGATCACCAGGCGAGTCGGATTCTCGTGATCGGATTCATCGCGCAGGTCGCTCACCATCGGCAGTTTCTTCGCCGCCATCTGCGCCGCAATCTGCTCTTGCACGCGCGCGCCGGAGACTTGATGCGGCAGGGCGTTGATGACGATGTCGCCGCTCTCGACGCGCCACGCCGCGCGCTGGCGCACCGAGCCGCCGCCGCTGCGATAGATCTCGCGAATCTCCGCCGGCGCGGTGATGATCTCCGCCTCGGTCGGGAAGTCGGGAGCGCGGATGTGCTCGCACAGCGCATTGACGTCGGCCTTCGGATCGTCCAACAAGCGCACGCAGGCGCTGACCACTTCGCGCAGGTTGTGCGGCGGAATGTCGGTCGCCATGCCGACGGCGATGCCGGCGGCGCCGTTCAGCAGCACGTTCGGCAGCCGCGCCGGCAGACGCTTCGGCTCCTCCAGCGTGCCGTCGAAGTTCGCCGCCCAGTCGGCCGTGCCTTGACCGAGTTCGGCCAGCAGCAACTGCGCATAACGCGTCAAGCGCGCCTCGGTGTAGCGCATCGCCGCGAACGACTTCGGATCGTCGGCGCTGCCCCAGTTGCCCTGGCCGTCGATCAGCGGATAGCGATAACTGAACGGCTGCGCCATCAACACCATCGCCTCGTAGCACGCGGAGTCGCCGTGCGGGTGGAACTTGCCGAGTACGTCGCCGACCGTGCGCGCCGACTTCTTGTGCTTGGCGGCGGCGTGCAAGCCGAGATCGGACATCGCATAGACGATGCGCCGCTGCACCGGCTTGAGCCCGTCGGCGATGCTCGGCAGCGCGCGATCGAGGATGACGTACATCGAGTAATGCAAGTACGCGCGCTCGGTGAACTCCGCCAGCGGCATCGCTTGCGGCGGCGGACGATCGTCGGCGACCAACTTTTTCGGGGTCATGCTCTTCTCAGTGCTAACTCAAGTAATACTTCGCAATTCCATACCCATACAAGGCGCAAAACAACAGGTTGACCCATTTCAACTGCATCTCGGTGCGCAACCATCCGCAGTATGCCCAGATCAGGCAAAAAGGCAAACTGAGAAACATCGTATAGGGATACCAGTCCTGCACAATCGCCACGGTGCTGGCGATTCCCAACCCCAGCGCGAGCCACTTCAAGGATTGTTCGTGTTGATGCAAGGGCTGGTTATTTCTCCAACAGTCGCGGCATTAACTCAACTAAGTTGCACGGGCGCGTGCGGTAGTCGAGTT
>JBPCXC010000002.1:0-14619 GCA_051008875.1 bacterium | reverse complement strand
GGTTGCGGCGGACATGGGCGGTCTCCGGTTGGTTAGTGGGTGGAAGATAGCATAGAGCGTGTTGTTTTTGTGGTCATCTTCACCGCCGTCATTGCGCGTATCGTCCCTGATACGCGTCCTTCGGGCTCGCGTTGCTCGCGAAAAACGCTCCCGGCGTTTTTTTCCCGCTGGGATGCGGGGAATCCAGTCGCCATGGATGGCAACTTGAATGCTGGCGGGGTGGTGTAATAAGTCGCGGGTTTTCCGTTCGCACCACAAGCCAGCAGGGCTTCGCCCTGTCTCACTTGCTTGCGCAAGTGCGGATTGCTCGTATCGTCCCTGATACTCGCCCTAACGGGCTCGCTTCGCTCGCGAAAAATCGCTCCGGGCGATTTTTTCCCGCTTAACAGACTGTGGGAATGACGGCGAAGAAAAAGAATAGAAATAACGGCGGGGGGGGTGCGGGAAAAAACCTGCGCTCACTTCCTCCGCTTCTTCACCCCCAACACCTCCCGCAAATACCGTCCGGTATGCGAGCGCTTAATCTTCGCCACCGCTTCCGGCGTGCCGCAGGCGACTACTTCGCCGCCGCCGTCGCCGCCTTCGGGGCCTAAGTCAATGACCCAGTCGGCGGTCTTGATCACATCCAAGTTGTGCTCGATCACGATCACGGTGTTGCCGTGGTCGCGCAGGCGGTGCAGCACGACCAGCAACTGGCGGATGTCGTGGAAGTGCAAGCCGGTGGTCGGTTCGTCGAGCACATACAGGGTTCGGCCGGTGTCGCGTTTGGACAGTTCGCGCGACAACTTCACGCGTTGCGCTTCGCCGCCGGACAAGGTGGTCGCGCTTTGGCCGAGAGTGATGTAGCCGAGTCCGACGTCGATCAGCGTCTCGAGTTTGCGCGCGATCACCGGCACCGCGGCGAAGAACTCGACGGCGTCTTCGATGGTCGAGCCGAGCGCTTCGCTGATGTTCTTGCCCTTGTAGCGGATGCCGAGCGTCTCGCGGTTGTAGCGGTCGCCTTTGCACACGTCGCACGGCACGTAGATGTCCGGCAGGAAGTGCATCTCGACGCGAATCAGACCGTCGCCGCTGCACGCTTCGCATCGTCCGCCTTTGACGTTGAACGAGAATCGTCCGGGCTTGTAGCCGCGCGCGCGCGCCTCGCGCGAGTCGGCGAACAACTCGCGGATGTGCGTGAACAGTCCGGTGTAGGTCGCCGGATTGGAGCGCGGCGTGCGTCCGATCGGGCTTTGATCAATCGAGATGATTTTGTCGAAATGCTCCAGCCCGTCGATCGATTCATACGGCTGCGGGTTGGCGCGCATCAACTTCAGTTGCCGCGCCACCGCCGGATACAGCGTGCCGTTGACCAGCGTTGACTTGCCCGAGCCGGAGACGCCGGTGATGCAAGTCAGCAGCGCGACCGGAATGCGCGCGCGGATGCGCTTCAAGTTGTTGCCGGATGCGCCGATCACGTCGAGCGTCTTGGCGCAATCCATCGGCATGCGTTTCGCCGGCAGCGGAATCGATTCGACTCCACTTAAGTACCGTCCGGTGAGCGAGTGGCGGTTGCGCGCGATTTGCGTCGGCGTGCCTTGCGCGACCACATCGCCGCCGTGACGACCGGCGCCGGGACCGAGGTCAACGATGTGATCGGCTTGGCGGATCGCCTCTTCGTCGTGCTCGACCACGATCACGCTGTTGCCGAGATCGCGCAAATGGAACAGCGTGTCGAGCAGCCGCGCGTTGTCGCGTTGATGCAAGCCGATGGATGGCTCGTCCAAGACATACATCACGCCGACCAGCCCGGAGCCGATCTGCGAGGCGAGGCGAATGCGCTGCGCTTCGCCGCCGGAGAGCGTCTCGGCGGCGCGCGACAGCGACAAGTAGTTGAGTCCGACGTTGATCAGGAATCCGAGTCGCGCGCGAATCTCCTTGACGATCTTGTCGGCGATCTCGGCGCGCCGGCCGCGCAAGTCGAGTTGGTCGAAGAACGCGAGGCAACGCTCCACCGGCAGCGCGGTCAAGTCGTGGATCGCGCTCTGCTCGATGAACACATGCCGCGCCGCGCGGCGCAGTCGGCTGCCGTCGCAACTGGTGCACACCCGCGCGCTCAAGTACTTCGCCAACTCCTCGCGCGCCACCGACGATTCGGTCTCGCGATAACGCCGCTCGAAGTTGGCGATGATGCCTTTGAACGCGTGGCGCTTTTGGTACTTTTGTCCGGGGCGCGCATAGACGAAGTTGATCTCCTCGTCGCCGCTGCCGTGCAGCACGCATTGCTGATGCGACTTAGCGAGTTGCGCGAACGGCGTGTCGAGGCTGAAGTTGTAGTGCTTGGCGAGGCATGCGAGTTGCGTGAAGTAGTATGCGCTGCGCCGATCCCAGCCGCGGATCGCGCCGGCGGCGAGCGACAGCGATGGGTCTTGCACGATGCGCTGCGGGTCGAAGAATCGCCGCAGTCCGAGTCCGTCGCAGTCTTGGCATGCGCCCGCCGGGTTGTTGAACGAGAACAGCCGCGGCTCGAGTTGGTTGATGCTGTAGCCGCAATGCGGGCAGGCGAACTTGCTCGAGAACAACATCGAGTCGACGATCTTGCGATCGGCTCCAAGTTGCGCCACCCGCGCCGCGCCGTCGGCGAGCGCAAGCGCGGTCTCGAACGATTCCGCGAGGCGTTGCTGATTGCCTTCGCGCGCGGCGACGCGATCAATGATGACTTCGATGCTGTGCTTGTAGCGCTTGTCGAGTCGCGGCGGGTGGTCCAACTCCACCGTCTCGCCGTCGATCAGCGCGCGGATGAAGCCTTGCGAATGCAATTCGCCGAGCAGTTGCTGGAACTCGCCCTTGCGCTGCGTCACCACCGGCGCGAGCAGCAACAACCGCGACCCGGCCGGCAACGCCATCGCCTGATCCACCATCTGACTCACCGTCTGCGCCGCCAGCGGCACGTCGTGATCCGGACAGCGCGGCTCGCCGACGCGCGCGAACAGCAAGCGCAGGTAATCGTAGATCTCGGTCACCGTGCCGACCGTCGATCGCGGGTTGTGCGACGACGACTTCTGCTCGATGCTGATCGCCGGCGACAACCCCTCGATCAAGTCCACCTCCGGCTTTTGCATGATCGAAAGGAACTGGCGCGCATAAGTCGAAAGCGACTCGACATAACGCCGCTGCCCCTCGGCGTAGATGGTGTCGAATGCCAATGACGACTTGCCCGATCCCGACAGCCCGGTGATGACGATCAACCGGTCGCGCGGTATGTCGAGATCAATGCTGTTCAAGTTATGCGTACGCGCGCCGCGAATTTCGATTTTCTTGATACTCACTTCTTGGCGTTCGTTTCTCGATGTTCGTTTTCGGGTGTTCGCTTCCGGGTGTTCGTAGGCGTGACGGCGGCGGCGGCGGCAGGGAAAACCTGATATTATATGCAATTCCGCTCCGCCGATCAAGCACGATGCCCCATTCCCCTTCGCCGGCGCGCGCGCGCATGAATGCGCCGGAGCGAAAAGCGGTCTCGGCGCTCGCCGCAATCTTCGCCCTGCGGATGTTCGGGTTGTTCATGCTGCTGCCGGTGCTGGCGCCGTATGCGGCGCGCTTGGAGGCGAGCACGCCGCTGCGCGTCGGCCTCGCGCTCGGCGTGTACGGGCTGACCCAGGGACTGCTGCAAATCCCGTTCGGGATGATGTCCGATCGCTTCGGCCGCAAGATCGTGATCGCCGCCGGCCTCGGGCTGTTCATCGTCGGCAGCGCGGTCGCGGCGCTGGCGGATTCGATCGAATGGCTGATCATTGGCCGCGCGATCCAAGGCGCCGGCGCGATCTCCTCGGCGGTGCTCGCGCTGACCGCCGACCTGACCCGCGCGCGGCAGCGGACCAAGGCGATGGCGGTGATCGGCGTCAGCATCGGCGCGGTCTTCCTGCTGTCGTTGATGCTCGCGCCGCCGCTGGCGAGCGCGCTCGGCGTGCCGGGAATATTCTGGCTGACCGCGGTGCTCGCGCTGGCGGCGTTGGGGGTACTGCGATGGATTGCGTTGGCGCCGGTGTCGTCGTCATTGCCATCGTCATCACCGCCGCCATCATCGCCGCCGACACCCCGCCCCCCGATCCGCCGAATCCTCGCGCATGCGCAACTACTCCGCCTCAACCTCGGCGTCTTCGTCCTTCACCTCGCATTGATCGCGATGTTCGTCGTCCTGCCGACATTGCTCCACGCCAAAAGCGGGCTCGCGCTGGCCGCGCATTGGCGGTTGTACGCGCCAGTACTCATTCTCTCGGTCGTCGGAATGCTCCCGCTCATCCGCCTCGCTTCGCGTCCGCGCGGGGTCGGGCCTGCGTTCACCGCCGCGGTCGCGTTGTTGCTCGCATCTTGCGTGGCGATGGCGTGGGCCGCCGTTGGTGGTGGTGGCGATGGGCGCGGGTTGTGGCCGTTGCTGTGCGCGCTGTGGTTGTTCTTCGTCGCCTTCAACGCGCTCGAGGCGATGTTGCCGTCGCTGGTCTCGCGCATCGCCCCGGCCGCCGACAAAGGCGCCGCGCTCGGCGTGTTCAACACCTTCCAGTTCCTCGGCATGTTCGCCGGCGGCGTCGGCGCCGGCTGGATCAGCGGCTGGGCCGGCGCGCCCGGCGTGTATTGGCTGTGCGCCGCGCTGGTCGGCGCGTGGTTGGCGCGCGAGATCGCCGCGCCGCGGCTGCGCCTTGCGGACGAATGATTTCGCCCACGCGGGCGCTTGCGCTTGCTACAATGGCGCTTCGGGCGGATGACCCTGCGTCCATTTCCGTGCGACCAAAACTCAGTGAAAATTCTCATCGACAATTCTCATCGACAATTCATCATGGCTAACTTGAAGGAGGCTTCATCATGGCAAGCGTAAACAAAGTGATTTTGGTTGGTAATCTCGGCGCCGACCCGGAAGTTCGTTATATGCCGAGCGGCGGAGCGGTGGTGGATGTCAGCCTCGCCACCACCGACACTTGGAAGGACAAGGAAAGCGGCGACCGCAAGGAGCGCACCGAATGGCATCGCGTCACCTTCTTCGGACGGCTGGCGGAGATCGTCGGCGAATACATGCAAAAGGGCAGGGCGATGTATGTCGAAGGCAGTTTGCGCACCGAGAAATGGCAGGACAAAAGCGGCAATGACCGCTACACCACCAAGATCATCGCGCGCGAAATGCAAATGCTCGGCGGGCGCGAGGGCGGCGGTGGTGGCGATTCATCGCAACGCAAGGAATCATCTGCGGCGCCTGCGGCGAGATCGCAGGAGAACGCTGGCGACGCGAATGAATTCGCATAAACTATTCCGTTTTGATGTGGGTTGGTTTGAGTCGAAAGAAAAGCAGCCTCGTTATTCCTGCGCTCTTCCTCGCCGTCATTGCGCGTATCATTCTGATACGCGCCCTACCGGCTCGTTGCGCTCGCGAAAAAACGCTCGCGGCATTTTTTCGCGCATAGATGCGGGGAATCCAGGTGCAGGGATAACATGGTTCATTCCAATGCGGCTGGTTCCAACACGCCCCGTTTTCGCGCGCTATGCTTGACCCAATGTTGACTCCACCCCGGCGCAGTCGGTGACCGACGCTTCGACTTTGCGCGCGCGGTTCTCCGCCATCGGCCTCTCCCGCGACTCGGCGGATGCCGATCCGTTGGCGCAGTTCGACTTGTGGTTGGCGCAAGCGCGCGAAGCCGGCGTTGCCGAGCCGAACGCGATGCTGCTCGCGACGGTCTCGTCCGCGTCCGCGCCGTCGCAGCGCAGCGTGTTGATGAAGACGTTCGATCAACGCGGCGTTCTGTTCTTCACCAACCACGTCAGCCGCAAGGCGCGGCAGATGCGCGGCAACGACGCCGTGTCCGCGGTGTTCCCGTGGTATCCATTGCATCGGCAAGTCATCGTTGAAGGCCGCGTCGAGCCGATCGGCGACGGCGAGTCGCGCGCGTATTTCCAGTCCCGCCCGCGCCAAGCCCAGTTGGGCGCATGGGCGTCGCGCCAAAGCGAAGCGTTGGAATCGCGCCGGGCATTGGAGGAGCGCCTCGCCGCCGTCGCCGAGCGATTCGGCGACGGCGAAGTCCCGTTGCCGGAATTTTGGGGCGGCTACCGCATCGCCCCCGACCGCATCGAATTTTGGCAAGGCCGCGACCACCGCTTGCACGACCGCATCCTCTACACCCGCGCCGCCAACGCTTGGACCATCACCCGCTTATTCCCTTAGCCTGGCCGTAGACTGCGCGTCGCCGCCGCATGCGCTATACTCGCGCGCGTGGCGGACGCGCTATGGAAGGATGCCCATTGCGGAGAGATGTCCGAGTGGTTGAAGGAGCACGCCTGGAAAGTGTGTATACGTTAATAGCGTATCGAGGGTTCGAATCCCTCTCTCTCCGCCATTTCACTCGCCGCGCCGCGCGCGGGCGGCGATTAGTTTCGATTTTGCTTGGCTGCTTTATCCGCGCGCGCGGAATCGGAAATTAGTTCCGCTTGCGTTTGAATCTCTTGCTGTCTCTCTTTCTGTTCCCGCTTGGTTCCGCTACGGCCGAGGTGGATCATGATGGCGAGCATGGACAGAAACATGGTTGTTATAAACAGCGCGTAGACGATGCATTGCTCATAGTTCATTCTCCATCATAGTAGTTGAAACTCGCAACAAAAACCGAGTAGGACGTCAGCAACGGCAGTCCTGCGCGGCATCGGCGGGTAGTGCCTAGTACCTTCTGTTTGATTCGCTTATAGTCGCGGTAAACGAGGAAGGCGAGAACAGCCAGCATCGGGTTGCGGTGGTCAGCGCGACGGCTATTACATAAGGATATTTTCACTCATGGTTTGTTTCCTCCCCATAGTTGAAATTTGCGGCGAAGATTAGGACGAAGCCAACAGCGGCGATTAGGACGAAGCCAACAGCGGCAAGAACTAGCCCGGCCGTCCAGTTTTCCCCGGCAGAGAACACCGCCTGAAATTGCCAAACCCACTGCCTGCCTGTCCGTAAGCCCCCATTGACATGCGCGCCCATCTGTGTATACTTTCTTCGCTTTCAATTCACCCGACAAGGGGTCGTGTCTGCATGAACGATTCATCCGAGCCTCTCCCGCAGCCCTTAATCCCTTCCGCATTTCGCGGCGGGATTGGGCGGATTCGAGAGTGTTCTCGTTATGATTTCCGACTAACTCAGCAACATCAGCACTATCAAAATCAGCAACACCATCGGCCACTAGCAGCGCCAAGAGGAGAGGGTAGCAATCGTCCGCGCCCGATTCGCGTCATCATCCTTCAGATTGGGATCATCATTCCTCAGGATGTTGTCATGTTTGTTTATTCAGTACGTTTTGCAGTTATCTCTTCGCTCCTGCGGGGCGCGATCATGAACTTTAATCGTCCGTCGCCGGGGGGTGTTGCGATGAAGCCCGCGCGACGCGACACGGCGGCATTGCCGAGGGCATTGTCGACAATGTCGGTATTGTCGACAATGTCGACATTGTCGGCGTTGTTAGTTGCCGTGTTGTTGGTTTTTGCGGCACCGGAGCGGGCGTTGGCGCAGGGGTCGGCGGTGTTCGGGTGTCCCACCGACGCTTTGGTTGCGGAGGAGTATGTCTGCAACGCTGGCGCGCGCAATACGGATGACAGCGTCAAGGTTGGCCGCAGGGACACCGTCGACTCGAACGCTGTGGTCGGCGTGAACTTCCGCACCGGCAGCGGCAGCATTAACGGATACACGTTGCACCAGTTTCGTTTCGGCGTTATCTCCGATGGGGGAACGGATGCCAGCCATCCATCGGCCCTGGAGTTCTACAGAACAAACAACGATGCCATCCCGTTGCCGACTGGCAGTAGCGTGGGAACGCTGACGCTGAGCCAAAGTCCCCCCGCGCCCTATGTCGCGACTTTCGAGGGGCGGGTGAATCTGGACGCCAACACTCGATACATGGCGATGCTCCGCGTGCGCACCGCGGGAGCCGGCAACTTTTTTACAATCCAGTCCACCGACCAGATAGAAAACGACAGTTGGGTGGGCAGCGACGGCTGGGGGACGGCCAACCATTCCATCTCAGGAAGCAATTTCGACAACTTGAGCGCTTCGGGACGAGTCGACCTCATTCCCAAAATCTCCCTGTTCGCCTATGCAGGCAAAGCGCCCTCCACTGCGACCATCACCATCAGCCCGACCTCGTTGGTGATGAGCGAGACGCAATCCGCGGAGTACACGATCAGTCCGAACACCCGGCCGATTGAGGATGTCGTCATCTCTCTGGTCAAACCGCTCTCGAATACCGGGAATATCACGCTCCCGGCCAGCGCGACATTTGCCCCAGCCAGTTGGAGAGCGGTAACCATCACCGTATCCGCCGGCAACGACGCGGGCGGAGATGATCAGGTGTTCTCCATCACGCACGCGCTAGCCACCGATGATCCGGGTTACAACGGCCTCTCGCTTGCTGCGGTCAGTGTGACCGTCGAAGACGATGACCGCGGCGGGCCGGCTCAGCCCAACATCGGCATGGCCACAAACACCGCCGATGCGGACGGGAGCATCACCTTGTCATGGAACCTGGCCGGCAGCAATATGCCGACGCGCTATCAGTTCTGCGTCTATTCAGGCGAGACCTTCAGCGAGAGCAACTGCCCGGCCAGCGAACTCATCAACATGGCCGCGGACGACATCACCGGCAGGACGGTGGTGTTCACCGAAGACGGCGCCGGCGTCGCTCTGGTCAACCGCAGGCGCTATGTGGTCGGTATGCGTTCGCAACAATCGCGCTACGTCAGCGCTTGGGCATCCGCCACCGCAACGCCGTTCGTGCATACGCCGAGCAACGCGAATTTGTCATCTTTGAATCTGTACGCCGGCAACACCGTTGGCGGGCTTAATCTCCTGCCGTCGCTTGGCGGTCAAACGCGGAATAGAAATCGGAACTACAGCCCGTTGGTGGGCAACACCGTGACGCAGGCGACCGTGAGTTTCGGCGCGGTTGATCCGGATACCCAAGTGCGAAGGGACGGCAACGTAGCCACCAGCCCGTTCGTGGTCAATCTGAATAACGATGGCTCGGACACCATAGTGGTATTGAACTTGAGGTCCGAAGACGGCGCCGACCAAAAAAACTACACCATCAACATCATCAAACGCCCGGCCACTGCGCCGGTCGCAGGAAGCGTGGTGGTGGCGCCGCCGGCCTCGCCCAGGATCGGCGTGGCCGAGCTTACCGTGAGTTGGGATGCGCCGGGGCTCGGGGTGGATGATTATGAAGTGTGCGCGCTCGAGGTGCTAATCGAACGCCCGGGACTGTTGCCAGCATTCGACGATCAAACTTGCTTCACCGGCCCCGGCAACACGCTCCACGACGTGACCGAAAGTGAAGTAGCCGCCACCAGCAAAACGCTGACGCTGAACCACGGCAGCGAATACAACGTCGCGGTGCGCGGCCTATTTCCCGGCGCCGTCCCCAGCGCGTGGATCGCGGCGAGTGATATAGAGACGGCGTATGAGACGGTGGCTCCGTTCGCTTTGAATTTCGACGCCCTCACGAAACTCGATCCCGCCCCGGCCGAACACCATACCACGCCATTCATCATCAGCGGGCTGAGCACCGACTCCATCGAGGTGCCGATCAATGTCACCGGTGGGACGTTTTCCATCAACGGCATCGAAATAGGCGCTACCGGCACGGTATCGAACGGCGACTCGGTGGTGATAAGCAGCGTCATCCCCGAATGCGGCGGCGTGCTCCGCCTGGTTGATGTGGTCGTAACCATCGGCTATCTAGAGCGAAGAGCGACCCTGACCCCGCGCTTGTGCAGCACCGACCGCACGTTGAACACGCTGTCGCTCACCAGCGGCGGAAACAACATTCCAATCACCCCAGGTTTCGCCTCGACGCTGCTGGAGTACACTGCGGCGGTGGCCAACGACGTGGCGTCGGTCATGGTCACCGCGACGCACACGCACCCGAACTCGACTATCGAGATCAGCGCGGATGAAGACAATACGATCATCGACAACGTGGTCAATCTCGTCGAAGGCCAAAACCCGATCAACATCACCGTCACCTCAGAGTCCGGCAACACGCAGGACTACACCATCATCGTCACCCGCGCGGTGCCGAATTCGTCCTACGGCGGCGCGACGCTCTCGCGCGTTACTCCGTCGGGGGTGCCCACCAACGACGGGAATGTCACCCTTCGGGTGAGCCTGCTCGAGCAGGCGGATTCCCCTGAGGACGGCGGGTTCGTCCGGACTTTCCGCGTGGTCGGGCGCGTTTGGCCGCGCAACGAGCGGCCTGGCCGTCCTTCGGCGTGCTCGGTGACCAACAGTTTCCCCAGCGGCACGGTGGCTCGCGCGTTCGTCACCTATACCCAGCCAAGGATTACGGAGTCCGTCACCACGAACTACGACATCAATTTCGACCTAAGCCGAGACCTCGACGGCACAGTGAATGTGAACGGCCCCGGTCTGTGGGAGTTCTGCATAGAGCAGGTGACGCGGAATGACGGCCAAGTTGTGGGCGGCGGTCAGATTGTGCAAGAGCATGTGAGAATCGGCTACGACAACGTTGCTCCGTTCTTGGCGGTCGGCAAGATCACCGGCGGCACGCCGGGTACGACCGGAGCCAGCAGAAAGCGGCAATACTTCGGCCGCGACGACAACGTGGTCGTCACCTTTAACATCATCAACCCGGAGGTTTCTCAGCCAGCCACCCCGGCGCCGACAGTCAACCAACCCCACGCCACAAGTTCGTACATCGCGCCGATTGACGCCGACAGCGGCGGCGGCGCGGGGACGATCAACTTCAAAATCGCCGACAACCCCATCATCACGGCGGTGCCCGCGACCTTCGTCGCGAACGCAAATGCGAGTCGCGTGTCCGCGACCATCCCCACCAGCGATTTTGAAACCTCGATCGGCGAAATCTGGGAAGGCGCCACGCGAGATGATCATTGGTTTACCGCCGCGGACGGCCCACCGGATAGCCTCTCCGTTTGGACTTGGAATCTTTTCGTCCCCGTGCCGGGGGATCGCGCGGGCAACCGCAGGACTAGCCCGGTACCCTACAGCCTCTCTCCACTCACCGACAGGCCTTTCATCCAGATCGGTCTTCCGGACATTGGCATGGTTGTGGCCGACGACTTTAAAAACTCCGGCACAGGCACCCCCATCTCCACTCTGGATGTGTCGGTCACCGCCCAACACACGCTGCCGCTGTTCGCGAGTTTGAACGCATGCACCGCCACCGGCACGCTGTCGGGCGGCGGCACGGCGACGACCACGCTCACGCTGGACACCACCGAACATGATATTGGGGTCGTGCCGTATGCCGATTCTGGCGGGATCATCAATGACGAAGGCGGCACCGTGAGCAGCAACATCCCGCTGTTCGCCAGGCAGCCGATTCTGGGTGTGGCGGACACCGAGGACACCACCTTCAATTTCACCAACTGCATGCTGACGGTCAAAGACATCGCTGGCAATGCGGCGACACAGACCCTGCCCAACTTCGCCATCACCTTGAGGCCGCCGCCGGTTTTGACGATCACCGCGAGCGAAGCGACCTTCGACGAGGCTGACGACAGGAATATCGTTTTCAATGTCGCCGCCGCCGGCAGTCGGTCCGATGGCCTGATGTTCACCGCGACGCTGACTGGCGCGGATGATTTCGTCGCGAATTCGAACCGCACGCAGACCGGCACCATCCAATCTGACGGCAGCGGCACCATTTCTTTCCCGATTGACGATGACAACGATATCGACGCCGACGCCACCGTGACTGCGATGCTCAACCCCGGGGAGTACAACATCGGCACGCCGGCAGCCGCCACGGCGACCGTCACCGACACCAGCGATGCCGCCGGTGTCACTTTCCGCACCACCGCAGATCAGTTATTCGGGCTCTTGAGGATACATGAGAACGAAATCTTTGAATACACGATGAAACTGGACACCAGTCCGGCCGAGGGCGTCACCGTTGGAATCACCGTGACCAGCAACAATGCCAACATTGCGACGGTCAATTCGGGCGGCGGCGATCCGGCGAAGAGCACGACGCTGGAGTTCACCCGCGCCACCTGGAATACACCGCAGACGGTGACCATGACCGGCGTGAATGACAACTTCCGGAACACCCCATCCTTGCGCGGCACCGCCATGATCTCGCACGCCGCCGCCACCACTGGCGACGCGACCAACTATGCCGCGTCGCTGGCGCTTGGTACGATCTCTGTGGATGTCATCGATGACGATATAACTACGCCGCCGGGCGTCGTGAGCGCGTCCAGCGGCGACGGGTTTATTTCGGTCGTTATTTCTGAGGCGCTCGCCCCCCGCAGTCCCACCGGCTATCAAGTGTGCGCCTATGCGCCCGACCCCGCCGGAACCAGGCCGGCGTTCAATAACATCACCTGCAGCGGCGACGCCCTCTCCCAAATTTACAGTCCCGGCGAGGACAACTACAGATCGGCCGATCTCACCAATGGCCACATCTACGCGTACGCGGTGCGCGGCACGCATCCGCTCGGCAACAGCAGTTGGGCGACGCACCCGACCGACCCGACGCAGACGCCTTCGGCGACCTCGGGGGACGACCTGCGGTTGGGAAGTTTTGCGATGTATCGCGGCGACGAAGTGAATCCCGATAACTTGCTCGTACTGGATCCGGTGTTCAACAACATCGAGCAAGCGCAGATGGGTCTTCTCGGCAATTACGACATCGCCACCACAGTGCCGGTCACGGCGACGCAGGCTACGCTGGACTGGCGCAGCATAAATCGGAATATCATCGTGAACGATGCGAGCACTAGCACCATAATTACCAGTCCGCACACCATTTCACTCGCAAAGACCGGGGACACCATATTCTCATTTGAAGCGCGTCAAGGCAACGCGAACGTTAACACGTTCGACCTCACTATCAGCAAACACCGCGCGGCTTCCAAGATCGCGACTTTGGATAATCTGGTGCTGGACGGCATCACGCTCAACGAGATCTTCGACTCGGGCACGATCACGTACACCGCGGATGTCGCCAACGATGTCACTAGCACCAGGATCACCCCGGACACGACCAACGACCAAGCAACCGTCGAATACGAAGCGCCGCAGGACACCGACGGCAAAACCGCCGACGCTGCGGTGAATCTCGTTGAGGGCGAAAACAAGATTATCGTCACCGTCACCGCCGAGGACAACTCGGAGTCAAAAACCTACACCGTCACCGTAACTCGCCAGTTCCGAGCGAGCGCGCCGCGCAGCGTGAGTTTGGTCGGGGAAGACACGACCGGCTCGGCGCAACTCACCGTGAACTGGGTTGCGGAGAGTGGCGCAGGCGTGGTCACGCTGGACGGGTATGACGTGTGCGTGCTTGCGGTCACCACCGCGGACACGGTGCCGACCTTCAGCGACAGCGCCTGCGTCGCCGGCGTGTTCTTGGAGTCCGCGACCGGAGGCGAAATCAACAACAGCAGCAAGACGGTGACGCTGACCCACGACACCGAATACGCCGCCGCGGTGCGCGCTACATTGAGCGGCGGCGAAAACAGCGCGTGGATTCCCGCGCCGGCGACGGAAACGGCGTATGAAGCGCCGGACGCGGTCGTGTTCCCGCCGCAGGCGACGGCCACGCCGGGGATGGTGATTCGCAGCGACGCAATCACCATCTCCGGGCTGAGTGCCGGCGTCAGCACGCCGATGTCGTCGGTCGGCGGGAGTATTTCCATCAACGGCGGCCCGCCGACCAATATCGCCATGGTGCAGAACGGCCAGATCATCGAGGCACTCGTCACCATCGGCGCATGCGGCACCGCCGCGGTTACCGTCACCGTCACTATCGGCCACGCGGAATCGACTTTCACCGCGACCCCGCGCGTGTGCGCCAACGCGAGTTTGACCGCGCTGACGCTCACCGCCGACGGTAGCAACCTCATTCTCAACCCCTTGTTTGACCCGATCGAGACAAGGTATGCCGCGAGTGTCGCCTCAGACATTGAGACGGTCGTGGTCGCCCAGGCTGCAAGCGCCGGCGCGACCGCGGTGGTCACCGCCGCTTCACCGGCGACGATTGACGGCAACACGGTCACGCTCGGCGGACGCCCGAGCGAGAACGTCATCACCATCACCGTCACCCCCACCAGAGGCACGGCTGCGGTTTACACCATCACCGTTACCCGCGGAGAAGGGGTGCACGCCCCGCCCCGAAACGTCATGGCGAGCAGCGCCGCGAGCGGTTCCATCACCGTAACTTGGGACGCGCCCGTGAGCAGAATGCCGACTCACTATGCGGTGTGCATCCATGCAGGCAGCACCTTCGACTCAGCCATGTGCACCAGCCAAACGGAAACCGAATTCCTCGCCGCAACGACGCGCATGCACGTGCGCACCGACCTGACCGACGACATCGAATACGCGATCGCGGTGATCGCCATTTATGGCGACGGCGTGAGCGGTTACGCCTCGCCCACGCCGGTGACGGTGACGCCGGTCGTGCTCACCGCCGCCGCGCCGACCGGCGTCAGCGTGAGCGCGGGCGACGGGCAGATCACCGCGAGTTGGACCATCTCGAGCGCCGGCGCCGGCATCGTCGTGCCCGATGGCTATGAAGTGTGCGCGCAGGTCAACGACCTGATCGCCCCGCCGGTGTTCAACGAGGCGAACTGCGACTCCAATAACAC
>JBPCXC010000001.1:0-8293 GCA_051008875.1 bacterium | reverse complement strand
GGCGACACCGTCGCCATCACCGCGCCCAACCAACCCGAGTTCACCGCCGCCGCGCTGGGCGCGTGGAAGATCGGCGCATGCATCGCGCCGGTGCACATCGGCCACAGCGAGCACGAGATCGCCAAGCAGATGGATGCGGTGGCACCAGCGATCCTGCTCACGCACGAGTCCGACACCGCGCATCAGCCGGCAATGACGATCGCGAGCGCGATGCGTGGCGGCGACGGAGAGCGTGACTCTGCGAAAAGCGACTCGGCGGCGATTGAATCGGAGTTCGATGCGTCCGATGCGCCGACCGATCCCGACGCCGACCGGCCAGCGGCGCGGATCTACACTTCGGGCAGCACCGGTACGCCGAAGGTGGTGCGGTTGTCGCATCGCAATCTCGCCTCCAATTTGCTGGCGGCGCGGCGGATCGAGACTTTCGGCCCGCGCGACCGATTCCTCTCGCTGCTGCCGCTGTCGCATGCGATGGGGTTGCTCGGCACGATGCTGCTGCCGTTGCATCACGGCGCCGCGATCGTCGCGCCGAAGTCGCTGGCGGCGAGCGAGATTCTGGCGGCGTTGCGCGAAGAGCGCATCTCGGTGTTGATCGCGGTGCCGCGGCTGTTCCGCAATGTCATGCACGGGCTGGAGCGGCGATTCGCCGACGGCGGCGGCGCGCTTGCGCTGTATCGCGAGATGCTCAAGCGCATGCCGCTGCCGCTGCGCCGCCGCCTGAACGCGCCGATCCGCAGTCAACTGGGCGGTCGCATCACCGCCTGGGTCAGCGGCGGCTCGCATCTGGACGGGCGCATCACCCGCTACTACCACGACCTCGGCCTGCCGCTGCGCCAGGGCTACGGGCTGACCGAGACTTCGCCGCTGACCAGCATCCAACAAGGTTTCGACGACGCGGTCGAAAGCGTCGGGCGACCGATCGAAGGCGTGCGCGTGAAGATCCATCAGCCCGACGACAACGGCGACGGCGAGATTTGGATTCGCGGCGCGAATGTGATGCTCGGCTACGACGACCGCGCGCAGACCGACGAGGCGATGCGCGACGGCTGGTTCAAGTCCGGCGACATCGGCCATTTGGATACGCAAGGACGAATCTTCCTGACCGGAAGATCGAAGCGGCTGATCGTCACCGAAGCCGGCAAGAATGTGTATCCGGAGGAATTGGAGACTTTGCTCGAGCGCAATCCGGCGATCAAGGAAGCCGGCGTGCTGGAGGTCGGGATGAAACCGGTTTGCGTGCTGGCGATGGACGGCGACGATGCGGCGCACGCGGCAAACGAAGCGCGCGCGGCGTTGGCGGACTTCAATCAACTGGTGTCGGCGCATAATCGCATCGCGCGCTTCGCCGTGGTGGACGAGTTGCCGCGCACGCCGCTCGGCAAGATCGCGCTGCAAAGTTTGCCGGCGGTTTTCGCGGCGAATGAAGCGAAGCGGGAGGCGCAAGCATAGCGAGCGGATGCGCGGTGATAGAATGACAATGACCGCAAAAATAACTTCTTGACCGACCCGAACCTTGCATTACATCAGCACTCGCGGCCGCGCGCCGACTTTGGACTTCGAGCAAGCCACGCTGGCTGGGCTCGCCGCCGACGGCGGGCTGTATGTGCCGCAAGTTTGGCCGCGATTCAACGAAAGCGAAGTCGCCGCGCTCGCCGAGTTGCGCTATCCGCATCTTGCCGCGCGCATCTTGGCGCAGTTCACCGGCGAATGCATTGCGCCCGACGAGTTGGCGCGACTGAGCGAAGATGCGTATGGAAACTTCGCGCGCGCAGACGGCGCGGCGGATGCGGCGCCGCCGCTTAAGCAACTCGACGATTCGATTTACTTCCTCGAGTTGTTCCACGGACCGACCGCGGCGTTCAAGGACTTCGCGCTGCAACTGCTCGGCCGCCTATTCGCGTTCTTCCTCGCCCGGCGCGGGCGGACTTGCACCATCGTCGGCGCGACTTCCGGCGACACCGGCTCGGCCGCGATCGAAGCGGTGCGCGGGCTCGATGCGGTGCGCATGTATATGCTGCATCCGGCCGGGCGCGTGTCGGAGATTCAGCGGCGGCAGATGACCACGGTGCTGGACGACAACATCCACAACCTCGCGATCGACGGCGACTTCGACGACTGCCAGAACTTGGTCAAGGCGATGTTCAACCACGCCGAGTTCCGCCAGCGACATGCGCTGGCGGCGGTGAACTCGATCAACTGGGCGCGCATCGCCGCGCAGATTGTGTACTATTTCCACGCCGCGCTCGAACTTGGCGCGGCGACCGAGCAACAAGCGATCAACTTCGCGGTGCCGACCGGGAACTTCGGCAATGTCTTCGCCGGCGTTGCTGCGCGACGCATCGGGTTGCCGATCAACAGATTGATCATCGGCTCCAACCGCAACGACATCCTGCCGCGATTCTTCCGCTCAGGGAAAATGACGCGGCGCGACATCAACACGACCATCTCGCCGAGCATGGATATTCAAATCCCGAGCAACTTCGAGCGTTATCTGTTCGAGATCTGCGCGCGCGACAGCGATGCGGTGCGCGCGGCGATGACGCGGTTTGCCGACGACGGCGCGTTCGAGGTCGCGCCCGAATCCTGGGCGGACGCGCGCAAGTTGTTCTTCGCGCGGCAGTTCTCTGACGAGAAAACGCGCGCGGAAATGCGGCGGGTTCATCAGCAAACCAGCGAGTTGATCGATCCGCATTCCGCCGTCGGCGTCTGCGCCGCGCGCGCGTTCGCCGAAGAAGTTGGCGGCTTAGGAGCACCGACGATCGTCTTGGGCACCGCGCATCCGGCGAAGTTCGGCGCGGCGGTGCGCGAAGCATGCGACGTGGAGGCGCCGTTGCCACCGTCGTTGCAGGCGGTGATGCAACGCGAGGAGCGAATGCAGCGCGTCGCGAATGACATCAACGCGGTCAAGGCGGTGATCGAGCGCGACGCGCAAGGTTAATCATGCGCCGCGCAAGCGCGCGGAGTCGGTTGAGATGAAGTTCAAGCATTTTGGTTACATCCGACGACACTGGCGCGGCGAGACTTCGTTGACGTTGTCGTTCTGGGTCAACTTCTTGTTGTTGTATGTCGCGCTGAACTATCTCGAGCGTTTCACCTTGCCGCCGTATCTGCGCGGGGAAAGCGCAGTGACCGCGGCGGTCGTCGGGTTTTTCTTGATCGTGCGGCTGGTGGTGTATCCGTGGCAAGTGGTCGGCGTGATTCGCGCATGCGAGCGGAGTTTGAAGAATCACGCCGACCGCACTTGGGTGTTCGCCGCGCAAGGCGTTGTGGTGCTGAGCATCGCCGCGACTCTGGCGGCGGCGTTCTCGAGTTATCAGTCGTTGCTTGGCTATAAACAAAGTTTGCGCGCGCCGCCGACGGCGATTGAAACGCGCTATTCGCTCGAGGTAATCGCCGGTGCGCAAACCACCGGTCGGCTGATTCATATTCGCGGTCCGCTCGAGGTCGGCATCACCCGCCGCGTGTCGGAGTTGCTCGATGCGCATCCTCAAGTGCGCGGCGTCATCCTCGACAGCGGCGGCGGGCAAATCTACGAAGGGCGCGGGCTGGCGCGGTTGATTCGCGAGCATAAACTGGCGACCTATTCGCTCGAGCAATGCGATTCGGCATGCGCCACGGCGTTCGCCGCCGGCGTCAGGCGCGCGTTGGGACGCGGCGCGCAACTCGGCTTTCACCAATACAAAAACTACGCGGCGTTGCCGGTGGTCGACATCGACGCCGAGCAAGCGAAAGACCGTGCGTTGTTCGAGGCGCAAGGCATCTCGGCGGAGTTCCTGCAGAAAATTTTCAGCCATCCGCCGCACCGCATGTGGCGACCGGACGCCGCCGAGTTGCTGGCGAGCGGAATGGTGCATGAAACCGACTTCGCGCTCGAATAAGATGCAACAAACCTGCGCCGACAACCCGTTCGCCGAGCGAATGCAACGCCTGCGCGCGCGGCTGAACGAAGCCGGCGTTGAGGTGGCGTTGATCACCGACGACGACAGCGTGTACTACTACACCGGCTACTACGACTACCTGCACATGGAGTTCGGGCGGCCGACTATTTTGCTGGTCGCCGCAGACGGCGGCAGCGTGTTGATCACGCCGCGGATGGAGTCGGCTATGGCGCGCGCCGCGGCGCAAGTGGACCGCTTCGAGTATTGGAACGACGGCGCCGGCGATGAGTGGCGCGCCGCGTTGCCGGCGCATCTCGGCGCGAGCACGCACAACAAACGCGGGCGCGTTGCGTGGGAGTCGGAGCGGATGCCGGCGGTGGTGCGCGCGTATGTCGAAACGTTGGTCGAGCCGGCGCGGCGCGCCGACCTCGCGCCGATCATCGCCGCGATGCGGATGATCAAGTCGCCGGCGGAGTTGCGACTGGCGCGGCACGCCGGAGAAGTCGCCAACGCGATGATGTCGGCGGCGCGCGAGACCATCGCCGCGGGAGTCGCCGAGTTCGAGGTCGCGCTGGCGAGCGCGGAAGCCGGCACGCGCGCGGCGGCGAAGTTGCTGCAAGATCATTATCGCGACGCGCGCATGTCGCCGAACACGCACTTCCTGCAAATCATGGCATCGGGCGACGACATCGTCATGCCGCATCGCCGCGCTTCGACGCGACGCATCCAACGCGGCGAGCCGGTGTTCATCTGCTTTTGCGGAATGACCAACTTCCATCGCTTCAAGTTGGGTTTCGACCGCACCTTCTGGGTCGGCGAGCCGGCGGATGCGTCGCAAGCCGAAGTCTATCAAGTCGCGGTGGACAGCCAGTCCGCGGCGCTGGCGATGCTGCGCCCCGGAGTGCGCGCCGAGCAGGTGCATGCGGCGTATGCGGAGGTGATTCAGGCGGCGGGCTATGAATATCCATTCCGCTGCGGACGCGCGACCGGGTTCAGTTTCCTCGAGTCGCCGCAGTTGGTCGCCGGCGACGCCACGCCGCTGCAGGTAGGCATGGTGCTCGCGGTCGATGGCGCGGTCGCCGCCGGCGACTCCTTTCGCGCGCAGGTCGGCGACAGTTTCATCATCACCGAGCAAGGCTGCGAGGCGTTGACTTCGCATCCGAAGGCGTTTGACGAGGTGATTGTTTAAGTTGGCGTTGATAAGTTGATTGCGATAGATTGATCTTATGACTTCGCTCGCCCACATCACCGCGGCGCAGATGACTCGCTGGCGGCGGCACTTGCATCGCCATCCGGAAATCGGATTCGAAGTGCACGACACCGCGCGTTATGTCGCCGACGCGCTCGAGTCGTTCGGCATCGAAGTGTTCGCCGGCGTCGGCGAAACCGGCGTGGTCGGCGTGTTGCGCGGCGGCGACTCGGAGCAGGCGATCGGCTTGCGCGCCGACATGGACGCGCTGCCGATTCAGGAGCGCAACCGCTTCGCGCATCGCTCGCGGCGCGACGGCGCGATGCACGCCTGCGGGCATGACGGCCACACCGCGATGCTGCTCGGCGCGGCGCGCGAGTTGAGCGCAGCGGGCGGCTTCAACGGCGTCGTCCATTTCATCTTCCAGCCGAACGAGGAGCACGGACTAGGCGCGCAAGCGATGATCGACGACGGCTTGTTCGAGCGCTTTCCGATGCGCGCGGTGTTCGGCATGCACAACCTGCCGGGCATGGCGGCTGGGCATATCGCGATGCGCAGCGGCGCGATCATGGCGAGCGAGGACAACTTCATCATCGCGATCAAGGGCCGCGGCGGACACGCCGCGCAGCCGCATCATCACATCGACCCGCTGGTGATCGCCGCCGAGATCATCCTCGCCTTGCAGACCATCGTCGCGCGCAACCTCGATCCGAACGAGCGCGCGGTGGTTTCGGTGACCGAGATCGAGACCGACGGCGCGGTCAACGTCGTGCCGAGCGAAGTCGTGCTCAAAGGCGACTGCCGATGCTTCAGCGAGGACGCGCGCAATCGAATCGAGCAACGCATGCAGCAACTCGCGCGCGGCATCTGCGCCGCGCATGGCGCCGCGCTCGAGTTCTCCTATCGGCGCCTGTTCCACGCCGCGGTCAACGATGCGGACGCGACCCGCGCGGCCGGCGCAGCGGCGGTGAAAACGCTCGGCGCGCAGCGCGTCGAGTTGGACTGCGAAGCGCTGACCATCTCGGAGGACTTCGCCAGCATGCTGCGCGTCAAAGCGGGATGCTATGTCTTCATCGGCAACGGCGAAGACAGCGTCGGCGGCTGCATGCTGCACAACCCGCACTATGACTTCAACGATGAAATCATGGTCGCCGGCGCGAACTATTGGACGACGCTGACGCGCCAGGAGCTGGCTTGAGTTAAGAGCGACGACGACGCGACGTTAGTCACTCGAGTCCAGCAGCTCGTTGCACTCGGTCGCGCCGATTTTTAGTTTGCCGGCGCGGGCATTTACGACGATCGTTTTTCGCCGCTACGCCGCGCCTCTTGCGCGATTATGTCCAGCGACCGCTCGTTCGCGAGCGCGACGCTGATGGATTCAAGCACGCCAGATTTACCGCGGCGCGCCAGTTGCGAGCGCGGGATGCCGAAGCGTCTTGCACCGAGTTCCACCAATTGTACTTTGGCATAATTAGTATTGACGAGCACTTTTTCCACCTCCGCTGGCGGTAGCGACTCCAAATTTGGCGGAAGGTTCGCATCCGTTTTTTGCGCCGGAGTGTTGCGCCGCCCAGCCGGAGCCGATGCGCGCATTGCATCGGCAAACTCGGCAAGCGACAAACGTGCATGCGGTTTCAGCGACTTGGCAAACCGACGCAAATCCTCGCTGAATTCCGGATTTCCGGTTTTCTCTTCCTTGTGCATGTTTGCTGACTGCACCAGATATTTAGCAATGTCCGCAACGCGCAACTGGTTTACCTT
Organism: bacterium; assembly: GCA_051008875.1. Lineage (GTDB taxonomy): Bacteria > Pseudomonadota > Gammaproteobacteria > Arenicellales > Poriferihabitantaceae > JAHRAW01. Next base: position 1,465 of record JBPCXC010000001.1, on the reverse strand, counting down.
GTCGTTACGATTCCGGTCATTATGGTCATGTTGAGAATTCGATGTTGCTTTCTTGTCAGGCATCGTCAATCCTCTGCTTGAGTTCGGAAGTTAACTTCTTGAATAGTTTATCAAACTGATGGCGTTTTACATTTCGGTTACTAGTACAATCATATACTGGCAAATCAAACGCCAAGGATTGTGATAAACCAGTGCTCTGCGGTATATAAGGGGGCAACAAATTTTCCTCCCACCTTCTCTTCAACAACTCTAAATGCGCAGTATGGTCATTCGTGTACCCGGAATCCGAAGCAGCACTTTGAATGCGAGTAACCACCAACCCAATGAGTCGAGTGTGTTGAACATGAATGGAGCGATGAGAAGCATCGATTGAATTTGCAAGTTTAATCAAACGTGCGTCAATGCCAGATTGCATCATGTCGTACAAATGCGGCGCGCCACGCATCATAACCGCTTCCGGCACAACCGGAACAATATAACCGTGGCTTGCGGCAATTGCGTTCTGAGCGACGATTTTGGTCGCCGGTGGGCAGTCAAAAATGATGTAGTCGTATTTGTCGTCAATGCCCGTTTCTTCAATCCAACGGCAGATATTCGTTAACTTGTCCCAGTCCGATTTGATTGAATCACCACGATGCGACGCTGTCAATTTTATTTCGGTGTCATCTAAATCCAAACTTGCTGGAACGAGGTCAAGATTTGGATACAAATTTTTCCGGTTCGAGTACATCCTCTCTGACACCGGGCTTTTGGTAATAATTTCGTCGCCCGGCAGTTCGGTCGTGGCACTTACAAACGGCTGAAATACTTTGTCAATCGTTGATTTTTCACGCGCCGCATTCGCCCACTGTTCAGCCCCCATGCACACGATGGACAAACTGCTTTGATGATCCATATCAACCAATAACACGCGCGCATCGTGGAATCGCTCAAGCCCTGTAGCCAAATGGAACGCCAGCGTGGTTTTGCCGACCCCACCTTTGAAGTTAATAATGCTGATTCGCTTTGCCATTGCCATTACCTCACAGTTTTTATTAGTGTGGCGTAATCCCGCGCAGGCGTTCGCTGCGGCGGCGGAGGAGTTCGACCGAGGTCAGCAGGGCGATGGAGACGATCACCAGCAAGGTGGCGACGGCGAGGATGGTCGGGCTGATTTGCTCGCGGATGCCGGAGAACATCTGCCACGGGATGGTGCGCTGCTCGTAACTGCCGACGAACAGCACCACCACGACTTCGTCGAACGAGGTGATGAAGGCGAACAGCGCGCCGGAGATCACGCCCGGCAGGATCAGCGGCACGATGACGCGGAAGAAGGTGCGTTGCGGCGAGGCGCCGAGGGTCGCGGCGGCGCGGATCAAACTGTGGTCGAAGCCGACCAGGGTCGCGGTCACGGTGATGACCACGAACGGCGTGCCGAGCGCCGCGTGGGCCAGGATGACGCCGATATGCGTGCCCTGCAGGCCGA